>NZ_JARAYQ010000277.1:0-10262 GCF_033794505.1 Streptomyces sp. MB09-01
GGATGGGGGCGGGGTTACACGAAGCGCTGGTTGGCGGACCCGTTGCAGGCCTGCAGGCGCAGCGGCTCGCGGGCGGCGGCCACCGTCAGGCACATGCCCGGGGCGGCGGCGGGGCGGAGGGTGGCGCCGTCGCGGACGAACTGCTGGTTCGCGCCGCCGTGGCAGTTCCAGATGATCAGACCGGTGCCGGAGCCGTAGTGGGCGCCGGGGGTGTCGAGGCAGCGGTCCTGGGTCAGCTCGATGTGGACGGACTTGCGGGCGGCGTCGTACCACCAGCCCTGGTTCCGGCCGCCGTGGCAGTCCCAGCCCACGATCTTCGTCTCGTTGGCGCTGGAGCCGCCGAAGGAGTCCAGGCAGTTGCCGGTCGCCTCGTTCTTCAGGGGCTTGAACTTGTCGTCCCAGGCCCCGGCCTGCAGGACGGGCGTCCCGGTGCTCGCGGGGTCGGCGCAGGAGGCCTCGCGCAGGCCCGAGTTGTAGAGCTGGGTCAGGCAGGACGCGAAGGCGCCGTGGCCCCGGTAGTTGGGGTGGAAGGACTGGCGGGCGGTGTTCTCGTCCCACGGGAAGTGGTCCCCGAGGTCCAGGTAGAGGCCGCGGGCCCAGGTGTCCTCCATGCACACCTCGTGCCCGTGGAAGAGCCGCGAGTTGTCCAGGTAGGTGGCGCCGGAGGCGAGGGCCGCCGCGCGCATGCCCTTCTCGAAGGTGGGCACCGCGTAGTTGCGGCCCCAGGTGGCGTCGGAGTCGTAGCCGGCGCAGCCGCCGGGCAGCTTGCCGGGGAAGTTCGGGTTGTCGTGGAAGTCGGGCCCGATGGGGCTGGGGTAGCCCATCACGACCAGTTTGTAGTCGGAGTCGGCGTAACCGGCGTCGCGCATGACCGACTTGAGGTCCGCGACCGTGGCCTCCACCTTCGGCTTGAGCCCGTCGACGCGGCCCTGCCAGCCGGGCGCGTACTTGGGCTCGCAGGCGCCCTGGCTGAGCACCCAGCGGGTGACGCAGTCGGTCATGACCGGGCCGAACTGCAGGTCGTCGTTGGCCCCGGCGACCAGCAGGACCATCTTGATCTTCGTGTTGCGTGCCTTGACGGCCAGGCTGTCGCTCTGCACCAGCTCGTCGGCGTACTGCTTGCTGCCGCCGATCCTGATGTTGCCCGTGTAGCCGCCGGAGCAGGCGACGTTGAAGGTCAGGTCGGCCGGGATGCCGGTGCGGTGGATCGCGGAGTCGGGTGAGCGGTGGCACTGGTTGGTCGGCGTGTTCGTCGCGGGGTCGTAGTTGCCCACGCCCTCGCCCGATATCTCGCTGTCGCCCAGCGAGATCAGGCCGGTCTTGCGCTCGTTCAGCGGGCGGACGGCGGCGTCGCCGTAGATCTTGACGGCCTCCGCGGCGCGGATCGCCTCCAGCTCGGGCGAGAGGGGGGTGACGGCCCCCGCAGGGGTCGCCGCCTGGGCCATGGGGGTGACGGCGGTGACGCCGCCCAGGGCGGCCGCGATCGCCGCGACGGCGGCGAAGGTAGATCTGAGCATGGGTTTCGTACGTGCACGTGCCATGAACGCCTCCCCGGATGTCAGTGTTACCCACGGTATTTACTGGGCGGTAGGGGAGTTGGGAACACTTCGAACAAGACAATTGCTCAAGTTTTTGAGGAGGCCAGGAAAATGACCGAACATCAGCAGGCCGACGCGTTCCGGATCGAGCACGACTCCATGGGCGACGTACGGGTGCCCCTGCACGCCAAATGGCGCGCCCAGACCCAGCGCGCGGTGGAGAACTTCCCCGTGTCCGGACAGCGGTTGGAACGCGCCCACATCGAGGCCCTCGCCCGCATCAAGGCCGCCGCCGCCGCGGTGAACGCGAAGCTCGGCGTGGTGGACCAGGACGTCGCCGACGCGATCCGGTCCGCCGCCGCCGAGGTCGCGGACGGCCGCTGGGACGACCACTTCCCCGTGGACGTCTTCCAGACCGGCTCCGGGACCTCGTCCAACATGAACACCAACGAGGTGATCGCCACCCTCGCCACCGAGCGTCTCGGCCGGGAGGTGCACCCCAACGACCACGTCAACGCCTCGCAGAGCTCCAATGACGTCTTCCCGTCGTCCATCCACATCGCCGCCACCGCCGCCGTCACCGGCGAGCTGGTCCCGGCCCTCGAGCACCTCGCCGCCGCGCTGGAGCGCAAGGCGGCCGAGTTCGCGCAGGTGGTCAAGGCCGGGCGGACCCACCTGATGGACGCCACCCCGGTCACCCTGGGCCAAGAGTTCGGCGGGTACGCGGCCCAGATCCGCTACGGCGTCGAGCGGCTGCGCGCGGCCCTCCCCCGCCTCGCCGAGCTGCCGCTGGGCGGCACCGCGGTGGGCACCGGCATCAACACCCCGGCCGGGTTCTCCGCCGCCGTGATCGCCGAGGTGGCCGCCGCCACCGGACTGCCGCTGACCGAGGCTCGCGACCACTTCGAGGCCCAGGGGGCGCGGGACGCGCTGGTGGAGACCTCCGGGATGCTCCGCACGGTCGCCGTCTCCCTCACCAAGATCTCCAACGACCTGCGCTGGATGGCCTCCGGGCCGCGCACCGGTTTGGCCGAAATCAATCTCCCGGATCTCCAGCCGGGCTCCTCGATCATGCCCGGGAAGGTCAATCCGGTGGTCCCGGAGGCCGTCCTGATGGTCGCCGCACAGGTCATGGGGAACGACACCACCGTCGCCGTGGCGGGCGCGGCCGGCAACTTCGAGCTCAACGTGATGCTCCCGGTGATGGCCAGGAACCTCCTCGAATCGATCCGGCTGCTCGGCAGCGCGAGCCGCCTGCTGGCCGACCGCACGGTCGACGGGATCACCGCCAACGAGGCGCGGGCCAGGGAATACGCCGAGTCCTCGCCCTCCGTGGTGACCCCGCTCAATCGCTACATCGGCTACGAGGAGGCGGCCAAGGTGGCCAAGAGGTCCCTCGCCGAGCGGAAGACGATCAGGGAGGTCGTCCTGGAGTCCGGCTACGTGGAGCGAGGCGCCCTCACCCTGGAGCAGCTCGACGAGGCCCTGGACGTCCTGCGCATGACGCACCCGTGACACGCCGGACCCGGCCCCCGGGCGGGGGCCGGATCCGGTCGATTCCCGTCCGCCAACCCCCCAGTGACCTGCACCGCAGCGGGGGCACGGGCCCCCGCCCTAAGATCTCCGCATGACAGGTACCTTCAAGCCCGGGAGCGGCTCGGCGCAGGGCGCGCCGCAGGGCCCCGCGCAGGGCACGCGCTGGGCGCCCGGGGAGCAGATCCTCTGGCGCTACCGCGACCACGCCCCGGGGCTGAAGGGCCCGGTGCACATCTGCCGCCCGGTGACGGTGGTTCAGGACACGGACGAGCTGCTGGCCGTCTGGATGGCCCCGGGCACCGAGTGCGTCAAGCCGGTCCTGGCCGACGGCACCTCCGTCCACGAGGAACCGCTCGCCACCCGCTACACCGCGCCGCGGACGACCGTGCGCTCGCGCTGGTTCGGCGGCGGGGTGCTCAAGCTGGCCCGGCCCGGGGACCCGTGGTCGGTGTGGCTGTTCTGGGGACACGGCTGGCAGTTCAAGAACTGGTACGTGAACCTGGAGGAGCCCCGGTCGCGATGGGCCGGCGGGGTGGATTCCGTGGACCACTTCCTCGACATCGCCGTCTACCCCGACCGCAGCTGGAAGTGGCTGGACGAGGACGAGTTCGCCCAGGCGCAGCGGTCCGGCCTGATGGACCGGGAGCAGGCGCTGCGGGTCCGGCACGCCGGTCGCGCGGCCGTCGAGGTGATCGAGGAATGGGGAGCTCCGTTCTCCGGCGGCTGGCAGGACTGGCGGCCGGATCCCGCCTGGAGAATTCCGGCCCTTCCGGAGGACTGGGACCGCACCCCGGCGCATATGACCTCATGAGACCCTTGATGCGCCCCCGGGGTTCAAACGTAGGATCGTGCTCCGCGAGGTCGCGCGCGCGGGACGGCGCGTTCGGGCCGTGCATCCACAAGTGTCGCGCCACACGCGGAACCTGACGGGAGGTCGGCGCGGGGGCGAGAGGCAAAGACGAACCTCGGGGCGATGGTGCCCGGGCCGCTGAGCGGGTATACCGCGACTGACCGAGTTGAGTGCAGCGCACATCGAGCGCAAACGGACGGAATTCCACGCGTGACGGAGTACCCCACCTCCCAGGAGGGCCCGCAGCCCGTCGCCTCCGGCGGAGGTACGGACGAGGCCGGCCACGGCAAGGCGCCCATCGCCGCCGCCGAGGCCGTACGCACGCATGCGCAGAGCGCCGGCGCCGGCCATGCCGCGGAGTCGGGCGGCGGCGCGGCCGCGGCGGCTTCCGACGCGCGCTCGGCCCGCTCCGCGGCGGGCGCGGGCGGGGCCGCCGGACTCCCCCGGCCCCGCCGCAAGGCTGCCGCGCCGGGCGAGTCCGGCGGCCCGTCCGCCTCGGACCCGGCCCAGGACCAGGACGGCGTCCGGCTGCGGGACGGCGCGGCCGCCCGCAACGCCGCGGGCGCCACCGCCGGGCACGGGGTCCCCTCCGAGCCGCCGCGCCCGCGCGGTGACGGCCTCGAGCCCGGCAGTGCCGGGCAGCGGACCGCGGGCGGCGGGGCCGCCCGTCACCCGGCCCCGCCGGGGACCGACGCCGCGCCCGGTGCGGACGGGACCGCCGGGCAGAACAGCGGGTACCGCGCCGGAGGCGAGCGCCACGGCGGCGGGACCGGCATACCGGCCGGGGGCTCCGGAGAGGCCACCGCCGCGCGCCGCGAAGGGGACCGGCTGCGCTTCGTGGGCGCCGCCACCCGGCGGATCGCCCGCGGCATCGACCTCGACGAGATCGTGCTCGGCCTGTGCCGGGCCACCGTGCCCACCTTCTCGGACGCCATCCTCGTCTACCTGCGCGATCCGCTCCCGGTCGGCGACGAGCGGCCCGTCGGCCCGGTCGTTTTAAGGCTTCGGCGCACCGACCGGCTCCGGCCGATCGACGACCTGACGGACATCAGCAGCACCATCGGCGCGGGGACGGACCCCGCCGGGGCCGCGGGGGCCACCGGCGAGCTCGACTTCAGCCAGCTGCCGCTGGTCGGCCCGCAGGGTGACCTGCCGGCGGCCGAGCTGTGCGAGATCCGGCCGGGAGGCGCGCTCGCCGAGGTGCTGCGCGGCGTACGGCCCGTCTTCGGGTCCTCCGCCGCCGCCCGGGCGGCGCTGCCCGAGCTGCTCGGCGTGGACCATCCGCTGCCGCGCGGCAACCGGGCCGTGCTCGCGCCCCTGCGCGGCCGCCGGCGGGTGATCGGCGCCGCCGTCTTCCTGCGCAGCCCGGAGCGTCCCGCCTTCGAGCAGAACGACCTCCTGGTCGCCGCCCAGCTGGCCACCCACACCGCGCTCGGCATCGACAAGGCCGTCCTGTACGGCCGTGAGGCGTACATCGCCGACGAGTTGCAGCGCACCATGCTGCCCGACAGCCTCCCGCAGCCCACCGGTGTGCGCCTGGCCTCCCGCTACCTGCCCGCCGCCGAGACGGCGCGGGTCGGCGGCGACTGGTACGACGCCATACCGCTGCCCGGCAGCCGGGTCGCGCTCGTCGTCGGCGACGTCATGGGCCACTCCATGACCTCCGCCGCGATCATGGGCCAGCTCCGGACCACGGCGCAGACCCTCGCGCAGCTGGACCTGCCGCCCGCCGAGGTGCTGCACCACCTGGACGAGCAGGCGCAGCGCCTGGGCTCCGACCGCATGGCCACCTGCCTGTACGCCGTCTACGATCCGGTCGCGCACCGGATCACCATCGCCAACGCCGGCCACCCGCCGCCGGTGCTGCTGCACCTGGGCGGCCGCGCCGAGGTGCTGCGCGTGCCGCCCGGCGCGCCCATCGGCGTCGGCGGCGTGGACTTCGAGGCCGTGGAGCTGGACGCGCCCGCCGGGGCCACCCTGCTGCTCTACACCGACGGCTTGGTGGAGTCGCGCCTGCGGGACGTGTGGACCGGCATCGAGCAGCTGCGGGAGCGGCTGGCCACCACCGCCCAGCTGACCGGCCTGGACCACCCGCCGCCGCTGGAGGCCCTGTGCGACGACGTGCTGGACATGCTCGGTCCGGGCGACCGGGACGACGACATCGCGCTGCTCGCGGCCCGATTCGACGGCATCGCGCCCAGTGACGTCGCGTACTGGTTCCTGGACCCGGAGGAGACCGCTCCGGGCCGGGCCCGCCGGTTCGCCCGCCGCGCGCTGACCCGATGGGGCCTGGAGGAACTGAGCGACTCGCTGGAGCTGCTGGTCAGCGAGGTGGTCACCAATGCCGTCCGGTACGCGGAGCGGCCCGTGACCCTGCGCCTGCTGCGTACGGACGTACTGCGCTGCGAGGTCGGCGACGACTCCCCGCAGCTGCCCCGCCAGCGCCGGGCGCGGGACACGGACGAGGGCGGCCGCGGCCTGTTCCTGGTCAACCGGATGGCCCGCCGCTGGGGCGCGACGCGTCTCAGCAGCGGAAAGGTGGTCTGGTTCGAACTCCCGCTGCCGGGGGCACAGGAGCAGCGTTGACCGGGATCCCGGTCAACGCCGCCCGCAAGGGCCTCGGCGGCCGGATCGCGGCGGCGGTGTCGGACCCCTGAGGCCCACGGCGTGCGAAAAAAACCGCCGCCCCGCAGCCCGAAGGCTGCGGGGCGGCGGTGCGTCAGCGTCCCTCGTTCCCGCCGAAGATCGGCGGGTCCGGCGGCTTGGGCCCGCCGGTCTTGGTCGGCGTGGTCGTCGGCGTCGCCGTCGGCGTGGTCGTCGGCGTCGCGCCGGTCTTCGTCGGCGTGGGGCTCACCGGCGGCGTCGGGGACTGCGCCGGGCTGCTGCTGGACGCCGGCGGGCTGGAGGACGGGCTCGTCGTGGGCGACGGCGAGGTGCTGCGGGACGGCACCTGCGTGGGACCCATCTCCGCGTCCGACGTGTCGAACTTGCCGGTGTCCACGCCCTTGAGCGCGGCGAGCGTGTACGCCTTCCAGATGGAGGCGGGGAAGCTGGAACCGCCCGCGCGGCCCAGGCCGGCGGTGCCGGTCAGGGTGACCTGGGTGTGGGTGCCCGGCTCCTCGCCGAACATCGCGACGACGGTGACCAGCTCGGGCGTGTAACCGGTGAACCAGCCGGAGAAGTTCGACTCACTGGTACCGGTCTTGCCGGCCGCCTCGTAGGCGCTGCTCCTGACCTTGTTGCCGGAGCCGCCCTCGTCGTTGACGACGCCCTGGAGCACCTTGGTGACGGTGTCGGCGGTCTTGCGGCTGATGGCCTGGCTGCCGATGGCCTGCTGGGGGGTGAACTCGCGTTCCTTGTGATTGGCGCTCTTGATGATCGTCGGCGTGACCTTCTTGCCGTGGTTGTCGAAGCTGGCGTAGACGCCGGCCATCTCCACGGTGCTCGCGGTCATCGTGCCGAGCGCCATGGCCGGCCTGTCCTCGGGCCAGCCCTCGCGGTCCACCATGCCGAGTGCCAGGGCCGTCTTCTTCACGTTGGGCGGCTTCACGTCCACGATCATCTGCGCGTAGACGGAGTTCACCGAGAAGTCGGTGGCTTCCTGGACCGTCATCATCGGGTCGCCGTAGTTCTTGTTGTCCTGGTTCTGCGGGTTGAACGGGATCTTGCTGCCGACCACTTGGCGCTTGCTGGTGCCGTCGTAGAGCGAGTTCGGGGTGATCGGCTTGCCGTCCTGGGTCTTCGACCCGTTCTCCAGGGCGGAGGCGAGCACGACCGGCTTGAAGGTCGAGCCCGGCTGGTAGTCCTTGCGCAGGGCGTTGCTCTCGGACTTCTCCGTCAGGCCCTGACCGCCGTACATGGCGACGATCGCACCGGTCTTCGCGTCCACGGAGGTCGCGCCGGCCTGGACGCTCTGGTCCTGGGGCCTGCCCTTGGTGTCCTTGCGGTCGAGCTTCGACTCCAGCTCGTCGTCGACGGCCTTCTCCAGCGCCGCCTGCTTCGCCTTGTCGACGTTGAGCGTGATGGTCCAGCCGCCGGCCGTGATCTGGGCGTCGGTGATGCCCTGCTTGTTCAGCTCGTCGTTGGCGGCCTGGACCAGGTAGCCCTTCTGGCCGTCCATGCCCGGGCGGGGCTTGGGCTTGATCGGCGGCGGGAGGGTCATGGTCTTGCGCTTGGCCGGGTCCAGCTTGCCCATCTCGACCATGTTGTCGAGGACGGCGTTGAAGCGGATGTTGACCAGCCGCGTGCCGTTCGGGCCGGCCGTCGCCAGGTCGTACTGGCTGGGGGCCTGGATGACGGCGGCGAGGTAGGCGCCCTGCTCCAGGGTCAGCTTGTCGGAGTCGACCCCGTAGAAGGCCTGGGCCGCGGCCTGGATGCCGTACGCGTTGCGGCCGTAGAAGTTCGTGTTCAGGTAGCCGACGAGGACGTCGTCCTTCTCCATGCGCTGGTCGACCTTGAGGGAGATCACCAGCTCCCGGAGCTTGCGCGTCGCCGACTGGTCCTGCGTCAAGTAGTAGTTCTTGACGTACTGCTGGGTGATCGTCGAGCCACCCGCCTTGCCCTTGCCGGTGGCCGTGTTGAACAGGCCCCGGGCCACGCCCATCACGTCGATGCCGCGGTCGCTGTAGAAGGACTTGTTCTCGATGGCGATGAACGCGGTGCGGACGTCCTCGGGAATCTTGTCGATCGGCACGATCTCGCGATTGGTGTCACCGGTGCGGGCCATCACCGAGCCGTCGGAGTACCGGTAGGTGTTGCTCTGGAGCGTGGCCTGCTTGTTCGGGTCGTTCGGTTCGTCCACCGAGAAGTAGAGGACGATCGCCGCGGCCATGAGGAGGAGGATCATCCCGAGGAACGTCCCGAGGATCTTCTTCCACGTGAAGAAGCGACGTATGCCGCTGCGTTTGCCGGCGCCGCCCTTGCCGTCGGCGCCGTTGGCGCGTCTGCTCGGCGCACGCCCCGCACCGCGCTGCTGCGCCTTACGCACTTCTGCTCGGCCCATCGCTCCCGCTCCGCTCGATTACCCCCCCGACGTCAGCTCAGAAAGCTAACACCGCAGGCTGTGACAAAGGATGGTCAATCCTTACCAATACCGGTCAATCCGGACGTGAGAATGAGCACCCACATCACTGGAACCGACGCTCACCTAAGCCGAAGGGTTGCCGCAACGCAAAAAAGTGATATCAATTTGCTAGGTGGTCCGAGCGGCCGCGACCAGAGAAACGGGGCAAAAGATGACGAACCAAATCGCCACACCGGACGGGGTACGGGAGTTCACGGCGCGCAGCGTGGGCGGCGGTCTGGCGCTACTCCTCGGACTGGCGGGCCTGTTGGCGGGCGGGGGTCTCATCGCGGCGGGCGCGGTGGCGGCGGGCGCCGCCCCCAAGGCGACGCTGATCGCCCTCGGCGTCCTCACGATCCTCGGCTCCGTCATAGCGATGAGCGGTCTGAACACGGTCGCGCCGGGCGAGGCCCGGGTCGTGCAGCTCTTCGGCCGCTACCGGGGCACCATCCGCACCGACGGACTGCGCTGGGTCAACCCGTTCACCTCGCGCGAGAAGATCTCCACCCGGGTGCGCAACCACGAGACGGCCGTCCTGAAGGTCAACGACGCCTACGGCAACCCGATCGAGCTGGCGGCGGTCGTGGTGTGGCGGGTCGAGGACACCGCGCGGGCCACCTTCGAGGTCGACGACTTCACGGAGTTCGTCGAGACCCAGACCGAGGCGGCGGTCCGGCACATCGCGATCGAGTACCCGTACGACGCTCACGAAGAGGGCGGCCTGTCGCTGCGCGGGAACGCCGAGGAGATCACCGAGAAGCTCGCGGTCGAACTCCACGCACGCGTGGAGGCGGCCGGCGTGCACATCATCGAGTCCCGCTTCACGCATCTCGCGTACGCTCCGGAGATCGCCTCCGCGATGCTCCAGCGCCAGCAGGCGGGCGCGGTCGTGGCGGCGCGCAAGCAGATCGTGGAGGGTGCGGTGGGCATGGTCGAGCTGGCGCTGACGCGTCTGGCGGAGCAGGACATCGTGGACCTGGACCCGGAGCGCAAGGCGGCCATGGTCTCGAACCTGATGGTCGTCCTGTGCGGTGACCGCGCGGCCCAGCCGGTGGTCAACACGGGAACGCTCTACCAGTGACCCCCGGCGGCGAGCAGGGCCCGACGGGCCGGCAGGCGCGCAAGCAGGTACTGCTGCGGCTCGATCCGCAGGTGTACGAGGCACTGGCCCGCTGGGCCGGCGAGGAGCTGCGCAGCGCGAACGCGCAGATCGAGTTCCTGCTCCGCCGCGCACTCGCCGAGGCCGGCCGCCTCCCCTCCAGCCCCGGCCCCATCC
>NZ_JARAYQ010000278.1:0-10255 GCF_033794505.1 Streptomyces sp. MB09-01
TCACTGCGGGGGCGCGGGCGGGGTGGTAATAGCCCGCTCCTCAAGGGGGTTACCCGCCTAAGGCGAACGGAATCCCTCGGTATCTCGGCCAAGTTGTCCGTACGCCCCTGCACGCCCCCCGCAGTGACGTTCCATCAACCCTGTTCGGGGGCACCCGTGGTGCCGTTGGTTCGTCTACCGAGGAGAGCACAGATGACGAAGGTCCTCGTCCTGCACAGCGTCAGCCTGGTCAGGTCGGCACTGGCCGCCCTGCTGAGATCGGAAGGGCGCTTCGAGGTCACGTCGGCGGGCTGGCGGACCGCAGTGCGCCAGGCCGAGTCCTTACGACCAGACGTGACGGTCGTCGACCTCGACTGTCCGGGGACCACGGCCGTCCTGGCCGACGGGGGACGCGCGGACCACCAGGTCCTCGCGTCCCCGTCCTCGGTCCTGGTCCTCGCATCGACCGGCGCGCCCGGTTCGCTGCACCGGGCCTTCCGGGCCGAGGCCCTCGGCTACGTCGACAAGGACGGCTCGCCGGGCCGGCTCGTACGGGCGGTCCGGAAGGTCGCCGCGGGGGAACGGTTCATCGACGCCTCACTCGCCTCCGCCTTCATGGAGGCCGACCCCGTGCCGCTGAGTCCGCGGGAACTCAGTGTGCTGGCGCGGGCCGCGGAAGGCGATTCCATCGCCGAGATCGCCCGCACGCTGCATCTGGCGAGCGGAACGGTACGCAACTACATGGCCGCGGCGACCCGCAAGACCGGCGCGCGCAATCTCATCGACGCGATACGGATCTCCCGGCGGGCCGGCTGGGTCTGAGCCACGGCCGCCGCGGACGGGCACGGCGAGGAGACCAGCGGCGGTGGCCGCGTCACCCGTCCGTCCCGTTCCACCTCCCCACCAGATCGCGGTACAGGGGCGACCTGTCCGGGAGTTCATCGTGCGTGCCGCACACGGCGCGGGTTCCGTCGAGGACGAGGACCCGGTCGGCGCGGGCCGCGGACGAGACCCGGTGGGCCACGACGACGAGGGTGCCGGGACGGTCCGCGAGGGCCCGCTCGGCACGCTCCTCCGTCCGCGGGTCCAGGTGGCAGGTGGCCTCGTCGAGCAGCAGCAGCGGGGCCGGCGAGAGGTAGGCGGCGGCGAGCGCGAGGTGCTGGCACTCCCCCCGCGACAGCAGCCGGGGGGACACCTCACCGTCCAGGCCGCCCAGCCGCTCCACCAGGCCGTCCAGCCCCAGGGCGGTGACGGCGCGCCGCACCCGGGCGTCCCCGGGCCCGGGCACGCCCGGGTGCGGGGACAGGTGGGTCAGGTTCTCCCGCACGGTGCCGGTGAACACGTAGGCCTGCTGCGGCAGCAGGGTCCGCCGCGGGTCCGGTCCCGTGGCGGCCGGATCGCGGCGGGCGGCCGCGCCGGCGACGAGGACCGCCCCCGCGTCGGGCGAGAGCATCCCGGCGAGCAGTGCGGTGAGCGTCGACTTGCCGATGCCGCTCGGCCCGACCACGGCGAGGTGCTCCCCCGGCCGCACCACCAGGTCGAGGGAGTCGAGCACGGGAGCCGCGCCGGGTCCGTAGGCGAAGGTGGCGCCCCGGAGCTCGGCGGCGGCGGCGCTCCGCCCGCCGGCGGGGACGAGCGCCCGCGGCTTCGACGCGCGGTGGCCGTCCGGGTCCCCCGGCGCCGGATCGCAGAACCTTTCGAGGACCACCACCAGTCGGGTACCGGCGGAACCTAGTGCGGTCATCAGCGAGTTGAGGGCGGGCAGCAGAGCCTGCACCACGTACGTGAGGCCGCCGGCCAGCGTCCCGGCGGTGATCCCGTACCCGAGCAGCCAGGGCGTCGCGGCGAGCAGGGCGATCACCGGCAGCCGGCCCGCCGTGGCCAGGGCCAGGGTGCGCACGGCCGCCCAGCGCGCGAGCGTCCGCGCCAGCCGCTCCTGTGCGGCGATCAGCGGCTCCACCCGGGCTCGTGCCGCGTCCTGTCCACCGCAGGCGACGACGTCCCGCAGGCCCTCCCCCAGCACCCCCACGCGGTCCGCCAGGGCCTCGTCGGTGTCCAGGGACCGGCGTTGCGCGGCCGCCATGGGGCGGAGCGTGGCCAGGAAGGCGGCCACGCCCAGCAGCAGCGGGGGCAGCACCACCAGCAGCAGCACCGGAGCCAGGGCGGCCATGCCCGCGAGGACGCCCACGGCGGTGAACACGAACGAACGCACCGTCAGGACCAGCCCCGCGAAGGAGTCCCGGGCCATTTCCGTCTGCTGGGTGAGCCGGGACACCGCGCCCGTGTCGGAAGCGCGCACCGGGTCGGCGACCGCCCGGTCCAGTGCCTGCCGCACCGCCCGGCGAACGAGGCCGTCCCGCAGCGGCTCCACGAGGTCCGCGAGCCCGGCGAACACACCGCGCAGGGCGAACCCGCCGAGCAGGGCTCCGGCTCCGGCGGCGGCCAGCCAGGCGAGACCGGTGCCGGTGCGGCCTGCGAGGAAGCCGTCGTCGAGGGCGCGGGCCACGCCGTAGCCGCCGAGGAACGTGTGCGCGGACTCGAGGAGCGACCATGCCGCGAGCCGCCCCACCGCGCCCTTGCGGCCGTGCAGGAACCGCCGGCCTTCGGGCGCCACGCGGCCCCAGGCCTCGCCCTCGGTCACCTGGCCCCCTCCGTCGCCGCCTCCGGTGTCGTTTCCGGTTCCGTCGCCGTCTCCCCTCCCGCGCCGGCCGTCCCGTCGGCGGCGAACACGGCCCGGTAGGCGGGCTCGTGCCGCCACAGCTCGCCATGGGTGCCCACCCCCCGCATCCGCCCGTCCTCCAGCCATACGACGAGGTCGGCGCGGACGGCGGACGAGAGGCGGTGCGCGACCACGATCCGGGTGCCGGGCCGGATCCGGTGGGCGAGGGCCCGCTCGACCTCGCGGGCCGTGACGGTGTCGAGGCTGGAGGTGGCGTCGTCCAGCACGAGGAGCCGGCCCGCGTGGCAGAACGCCCTGGCCAGGCCGAGGCGTTGGACCTCACCGCCGGACATCGGGGCGTCGGCGAGGCGCGTGCCGTACCCGTGGGGCAGGCGCCGTACGAACGGGTCGGCGCCCGCGGCGAGGGCCGCGACGCGGACCGCTTCCGGGCCGGGGGCCGGACCGGCGCCGAACCCGATCGCGTCGCCGACCGTGTCCCCGAACAGCACGGGCCGGTCGAAGGCGTGCCCGACCTCGCGGTGCAGCGCTTCGGCGGTCAGCTCCCGCAGGGGTACGCCGTCCAGGAGCACCTCGCCCGCGTCGGGGTCGGTGAGCCGGCCGGCCACGGCCGCGAAGAGCGTCTTGCCGGCGCCTGACCTGCCCACCACCGCCACCGTGGAGCCGCCGGGGACCACCAGGCTGATGTCGTCCAGGACCGCCGTGCCTGCGCGCACCACCCGGACCCCGCGCAGTTCCAGGGTGCCGGGGCCGTCTTGCGGCGGTTCCGCCCGGCCGTGGTCGAGTACGGGCAGTTCCAGGAGGGCGGCGGTGCGCCGGGCGGCGGCCCGGCCGCGGACCACGGCCGCCAGCCCGCCGGTCACGGCGCCGACACCGGCCGCGAGGCCGGCGTACCGGAGGGCGGCGAGGAGTTCACCGACGCCGATGGCCCCGGCCGACAGGCGGACGCCGCCGACGGCGAGGACCACGTACAGGAGCATCGGCATGAGGGCGGCGGACCCGGCCGTCGTGCCTCCGAAGACCTGCCACATGCGCCTGCCCTGGGCGGAGAGCTCGGGCAACTGCGCGAGGATCCGCGCGCGTTCGCGGTCCGCGGTGCCGGCGGCGGCGATCGTGCGCGCCCCCGCCAGTGCCTCGACGAGGCGGCCGGCGGTCGCGAGCTGGACCTGCTGGTAGCGGGCGATGCTGGTACGCGTGTCGCGGGCGAAGGCGCGCAGCAGGAGCACCAGCATCGGAACGCCCGTGAGGAAGGCGAGCGCCGTCCACACGTCGATGACGAAGAGTGCGACCACCGCGCCGACCGGCGGCAGCAGTGCGGCGACGGCGTGCGCGGCGGCGGCCGGGACCTTCCCGGCCTCGGTGGCGTGTGCGGTCAGCCGCGCTGCGGTTTCGCCGGGCGCGTGGCGGGCCGCGTGGTGCGGGGCCGTCCGCAGCAGCCCGGCGAGCCCGAGCCTGCGCAGCCGGGCGGTGGAACGGCCGTCCACCTCGCCGGTCAGCCGCGCCGCGGCGGCGTCCAGCAGCACTTCGGCCGCGATGACCGCGGCGCACAAGAGCGTCCAGACGGGGCCCGACGGGTCTCGGCGGAGCAGCAGGTCGAGGGTGCGGCCGAGGACGGCGGGTTCGGCGAGAGCTGCCGCGGCGGCCGCCACCGCGCATCCGAGGACGGCGGCGGTGCGCCCGCCACTGTGCCGGGCCGCTGCCACGAGCGCCCGGTCGGCGCTGCGGCCCACGGCCGGCTCCTGCGCCGTGTCGAGCGCCTCGTCAGGGGGGCTCATCGGCGAATGCCTCCAGGAATGTGGTGCGGGCCCGGGCGGCGAACCGCCCGGGCCCGAGGTGACCTGGGTCAGTTACAGGTCGTGAGGCTCAGGCTGCTGTCGCCGCAGAGCAGCAGGCTGGCCCGGCTGCCGCCGCCCGTCAGCGCGGCCTCGGTGGTCTCGTCCTTCGGGGTCTCCATCGACTGCAGGTCAAGAAGCGTCATGTCGTATTCCTCTTCTTCTCTCAGGTGGTGCGATGGGTCACGGCCCCGGGTGGGACCGGCTTGGGGGCCGCCGCGCGCTCGCGCAGCGGCGGGAGGAACGGCAGGTGCGCGCGCCCGCCGGGCGCGGCGCTGCCGAGGGCGAGGAGAGCGCCGGCCGTGCCCGTGGCGAGGTCCATGGACAGCCGCATCATCTGCTCGCCCGGGAAGGCCAGGTGCCCCTGGTACGGCACGGCGTGCCGGGCCAGTGCCTCGATCTGGCGGGCGATGGCGCCGGCCCCGGTGCCCGGGCCCGGTGTGGTGGTCCGCGCCAGGTGGAGGATCATCCCGGCGGCGCCGCGCAGCAGCCCGGGCTGGGCGTAGAAGGTCGCCTGCGCCGCCCGTACGATCTCGCGCCGGGCCTGTTCGAAGCGCTCGTCCGGGCCGTGCTCCAGCCAGTCGTCGAGCACCATGCCGATGCCGACACTGCCCTCGCCGAGGTACGGCATCGTGCGCCAGCCCTCGTTCACCTGGAGGGTGCCGAAGGCGCTGGTGACGCAGCGGTCGAGGTCGCGGTGGAGCGCTTCGGCGGCCTGGATCAGCAGTTCCTTGTCGCCGGTGCGCTCGTAGAGCCGTACGAGGAGCAGGGCCGCGCCGGAGTTGCCGTACAGCAGTCCCGCGCGTCGGGGCCGCCGCTCCGGCCGGACGACCAGTTCGGCGCAGCGCAGGGCGGCGGTGTGCAGTTCGCTCTCGCCGCTGGCGGTGCCGAGCGCGTCCAGGGCCAGGCCTATGCCGGCGAGTCCGCTGTGCAGGTCGGGGCCCGCGCTCTCCCACGGCTGCTGCAGCAGCAGGTCGACGAGGCCGAGGGCGCGGTCGTGGTGTCCGAGCCGGTGCAGCGTCCAGGCCGTGCCGGCCAGGCCGTCGTAGAAGCCCAGCGGAGTGCCGGAGACGGGTTCGCCGGTCCGGTCGAGCAGCCATTCCTCGGCCTCGGGCCAGGGTCCGGCGCCGGTCTCGGCGAGGGCGTGGAGCACGCCCGCGACCCCGTAGCCGAATCCGACGCCTCCCCCGGCGGCCGCGAACTGGGCGATGTCTCCCGGGAGGAGGCGGTCCTCGCGCTCCGGGGTGGCGCTCGCGCGCAGCGCCGCGGTCATCGACGTACGGGCGGCCGGCCAGTCGCCCGGCTCGACGGGCAGGTACGGCCCGTCCGGTGCGGGCGGGCGGCCGCCCGGTGTGTCCTGCGGGACGCCGGACAGGATCTCCTCGACGGCCTCGTCGAGGAACGAGCGCGGTACGGGGAACTGCTCGGCGGCGACGGCGGCCAGATGTGCGGCCTTGGCCCGGTCCAGGACGAGCAGGCTGGTCAACGGGAGGAACAGGGCGAGCCGCAGGCAGGCGAGGGCGTAGCGGTCGACGGAGAACCCGCGCCGCCCGGCCGGGGCGACGAAGGCGGGGTTGGCCACGGTCTGCCGCAGTCCCTCGTCGACGTGCGCGGCGGCTTCGAAGTCCAGGAGGGCGACGGTGGGTTCGCCGCTCTCGTCCTCCGCCACCATGATGTTGAAGAGGTGGAGGTCGTTGAAGACCACGCCGCGGGCGTGCACGGCGTCGACGGCCTCCGTGACCCGCCGGTGGATCGTGAGCGCCCACTCGGTGTAGGAGGCGAGCTCGGCCGGGTCGGGATCCGCCTCGATGAGCGGGTGACGGCGGGCGAAGTAGGTGTTGAGCGGTTTGCCGGGGAGGTGTTCCAGCACCAGGAAGTGGTGGTCGCCGACCGTGAACGCGCCGCGGACCGACGGGACGCACTCCAGGCCCGCCAGCCGTTCCAGTGCGGCCTGTTCGCGGTGCAGCCGGGTCACGGCGTCGGCGCCGTCGGCGGCGAGGCCGGCGTACGGCCGGGCCTCCTTGAGGACCACGCTCTCGCCGGTGCGGCTGTCCTTGCCGAGGTAGACGCCGCCGCCGTTGGAGAAGTGCAGGGCCTTCTCGACCGTGAAGGGGATGCCGGTCAGGGTGACCGCGGACCGCGCTTCGAGGTGCGGCTCGAGGAAGCCGGGCAGTTCGAGCCACTCGGGCGGCTGGAAGGCCGGCCCGCGCGGGTCCGGTACGAGCCGCCCGCCGGGGGCCTCGATCGCCGGGACCAGTTCGCCCTGCTCGGTGTAGCAGTGCCGCAGGGTGAAGCTGCCGTAGCGCAGGTGGACGGGGCCGGCGCCCCAGCGCAGATCGCTGAGGATGTAGGGGCCTGCGGCCCCCGCCAGTGCGGCGTCGAGGTCCTCCGCGATCCGGCGGCACTGCTGCTCGTCGGACGGGTACACGGTGATGAACTTCCCGCTCGCCGCGCGGTCGGCGTACTTGGCGTTGCGCAGGTGCAGCAGGTAGCGGCTCGGTATGAACTTGAAGGCGATGCGCCGGGCGGTGCAGTATTCGTACACGGTCGTCAGCAGCGACTCGGCGTTGTCGAGCGTGGCCGATATGTGGATCTTCCAGCCCTGTGAGGGCAGTTCGGCGTCGGCGGGACGCAGCGCGAGCCAGTCGCCGCTGCGGTGCGATCGCCACCCCGCCGGGACGGGGGCGTCGGCCGCCGGGTAGTTCTGACCGGCCCGCCGGTACGGCGCGTCGTAGAACCAGCGGTCGGTGTCGCAGAAGGCGGCGTACCCCTTGTTCACACCTGCTCCCTCGGTCGGCGGCAAACCGAAGGTGTCACGCCCGGCGGACGTGGCGACAGTCACCGATGTCACCGATGGGGTGTGCAGTACTCACGAGTCACGAGGCACCGGGCGCGCGTCCTGGGACACGGGGCACACGTGACGGGACACGGAGCACACGTCACGCGTGACGGGTCACGGGGCTTCGGGGGCCTTGGAGCGGCCGGGCCGACGGGGGTGGGTCCAGCGGTGCCACCAGTGCCTGCGGCGCGGGTGCACGGCCCGCCCCAGCCGCCGGCCGATCAGCAGGTACCCGAGGAGGGCCCCGGCCGTGTTGAGGATGACGTCGTCGATGTCGAAGACGCGTCCCGTGACGAGGGCACCTTGAGTGAGCTCCACCAGCGTCATCAGGCAGACCGTCACGGCGGCGACCCGCAACAGCCCCCGGGCCGGGGGCAGCAGGACGGGCAGGAGCACACCGAAGGGCAGGCCGAGCAGCAGGTTCCCGCCCAGCTGGCGCACCGCCTCGATCGTCGAAGTCCCTTCCAGGTAGGCCCTGATCGAACGGCCGGGGCGGACGTTGCTGTGCACGAGGTCCGCCGAGGCGGCGGAGGGTTCCAGCGTCAGCCGGGCCAGGACCACGCTGAACAGGACGGTGCCGGCGAAGGCCGCCACCATGGCCAGCGCCCGGACGGCCGGGTGTGCCGGACGGCGTCCCCTCCCGGTGGTGGGGACGGCCGCTTCCTCCGACTGCTCACCGTGTCGCGCGTCACTCCGAGTCATACGAGGGCGTCTGCCCGGTCAACGGCCCCGTACGCGTGGGCCGCTGACGGTCCGCCACGGCGCTCCCGGGCGCGGCCAGCCGCGCGGACTCGAACTCGGCCCAGACGACCTTGCCCGTGTCATGGGCGTAGGAGCCCCACCGGTCGGAGAGCCGCTGCACGATGTGGAGGCCGTGGCCGCCGGGGACGCCCGGCCGCGCCACGGCCCGCGGGCGCGGCAGCGTCCTCGTGCCGTCGAGCACGTCGATGCGCAGCGTCTCACCGGCGGTCAGTACGAGCTCGTGGCAACCACTCGCGTGCAGGGAGGCGTTGGCCACCAGTTCGGACACGACGAGCAGGGCGTCCTCGGAGCTCTCGCAGCGGTCCCATCCCCAGTCCCGCAGCGTCCTGCGGGTGAAGTCGCGGCCCTTGCCGACCGCCCCCCGCACGCTGCGCAGGGCGAGACGGCGGCACTGGCCCGTGACCGGCACTCCCGCACGCCGAGGATCGCCGGTGGCTGCTCCCGTCGTGTTCACTGTCGCCTCACCCCGACCGTAGACGTGCTCAGTTGCTGTGTTGTGCGAAGGCCGGCGGCTCCGTCCGCGGACCGCCCCCGCCGGCCGCTCCCCGCGTCCGGCGCGGGGCCGGGCGGCTACCAGTAGTGGCGCCGGCCGCCGACCGCGTGCCCGACCGAACCCAGGATCCACAGCACCGCCCCCACCACGAGCAGGATGACCCCGATGGTCCAGAGGATGGAAATTCCGGTCAGGAATCCCACGATCAGGAGAATAAGTCCGACGAGAATCATGATGCCCCTCGTTCTCACGTTGGGAATTCGGCGGAACGATCGGACCGCCGTTGCGTCTCGGATCGCGTCTACCCTCGAACCTCGTGCACGAACGGACGGCCGGCATGAAAATGGGCCCGAACTCGTCGAGTTCGGGCCCATTCCGGCGCCGGGTCAGACGGGGCGGCGGCCGAGGGGGCCACCGGCGGAGTAGTAGTACGTGCCGAGGGCCTCGCGGTAGTCGACGTCACCGAGGTGCTTGTCCCGGTGGAATTCCGGGGCGTTCTTGATCTGTTCCTTGGTGCCGTTGACGTAGACCTTCTTCTCGGCCGCATCGATCCGGATCACGGTGCTCGCCGGGAGCAGGACCTCCTTGCCGAAGATCCACACACCGGTGTCGACGACGAGGTAGGCGTCGCCGACCTCGTAGGAGTGCTTGTCGACCTTGCCGATGTCGCCGTCGATCGCCTCGACCTTGTACCCGGTCAGATCGGCACCGGCCAGGTGGCCCGCGGTCGGCCTGTAACTCCACACATGCTCGGTCACGCGAAAACAACTCCTCCGGCGGGCAGGGGACGGCCAGGATTTCCCCGCCGCTCCTCCCTCTTCGATGTCGTACGCGGCGGCAGCCTTGCCCCGCGCGGACTCGATTGCCCCGCTTTCGGTGCTTCATTCATCGGGCCGGGAGGCGAGGTCAGGACCTGCCCGTGCCCTTCTTCATCTTCTCCATCTTCTCCGAGGTCTTCGCCGTCATTTCCTCGGCCTTGCCGCTCATCTGCTCGGCAGTGCCCTCCGCCTGCATGCCCTTGTCGTCCATGGCACCACCGGCGCTTTCCTTGATCTTGCCCTTGACCTGCTTGGCCTTGCCCTTTGCCTTGCTCATGAGGGGTTTCCTTCCTGGAGGGGTGCTGCCCACCATGCTTCGGCGGCAGCCACTCCGCAATTCGGGCCGGAATTCCTTGGTTCTTCCGATGCCGGCATCCCTGGCGCCTGCCCCCTCGAACGCCCCTCAAGCAAGGGCGGCGGCGACCGCGTCGCCACTCCGGCGCCGCGGGCTGCCGCGAGGGCTCGCCCCACCTGGGCGCACGCCGGGTACGGCCGTGGGATGCTCAAGGAATGAAGGGCGATGCCGCGCCCGGGGGCGAGGGCGCCGGACCCGAGGTGCTGGCGCTCGCCAAGGTGGTGGCCAGGCTGCGATCGGAGGTCGTGGACCTCGAAGGCGCCGCCGCGACCACGGCCGTCGTCGAGCGGGCCAAGGGCGTCCTGATGGCCCAGGCGGGTGTATCCGCCGACACGGCCCACGCCATGCTGCTCGGCCGTGCGGCCGAGGGGGGCCGCACGCTCCTGGAGGAGTGCTGGCTCGCTCCATTAACCCCACCTACACCTGACGACGACTTAATAGCGTTTGTTTCCGGTGAGACCCGGAACATTAAAAAAAAAAAATAAAAAACATAAAGAAAC
>NZ_JARAYQ010000279.1:0-10229 GCF_033794505.1 Streptomyces sp. MB09-01
GAGCTCGAACGGCTTGACCCGGCCGCCCAGGAAGGGAAAGCCCATGCTTTTGCTGTCCCAGTAGATGAAGGACAACCCGGAGCCGAGCCCGAACAGCATAGGTTCGGACAAGTCGAGTCCCTCATGTCGCAGCAGCATGCCCAGTGCCGTCGTCTCACAGTGCTGCATACCGCGAACATCGATGTCTTTCACCATGGCCATGCCGCACATTCTCCTCCTCCCCGGGCGACCACACGCACGCAAGTGTGGGGAACAACGGACGACTGGAATGAGCGCTACGCGTACGACCGAGCGGGAAACATCTCGACGGCCGACTGGCCCCGCCGGCACGCCTCCGCCGAAGCCACGGGCGAGCGCACTTACAGCGGCACGCTCCTCCATCGTGCGGGTGGTGTGCGGTACGAGTACGACGCGCAGGGCCGTGTCATCCTCCGACAGAAGACGCGTCTGTCCCGCAAGCCCGATACCTGGCGCTACGACTGGGACGCCGAGGACCGCCTTCGCTCCGTCACCACCCCCGACGGGACCGCGTGGCGCTACCTCTACGACGCGTTCGGCCGGTGCATCGCCAAACAGCGCCTCAGCGACGACGGCCGGTCAGTGGCCGAGGAGGCGACGTTCACATGGGACGGGTCCGTGCTGTGCGAGCAGACCACCCGGTCCTCCCACCTGCCCCACCCGGTCACCGTCACCTGGGATCACGACGGCCTGGTGCCGGTGGCCCAACTCGAACGAATCCTGGACGGACCGTCGGGGCAGCGGGAGATCGACCGCCGCTTCTTCGCGATCGTGACGGACCTGATCGGTACGCCCACCGCGCTGTTGGACGAGCAGGGCGAGACGGCGTGGCGCGCCCGATCCACCCTCTGGGGCCTCACCGGGTGGTCGACGGACAGCAGCGCCTATACGCCCCTGCGCTTCCCCGGGCAGTACAGCGACCCGCAATCCGGCCTGCACTACAACGTGCACCGGTACTACGACCCGGAGACCGCCCGCTACATGAGCCAGGACCCGCTGGGCCTGGCGGCCGCTCCCCATCCCGCCTCCTACGTGCCCAACCCTCTGAGCTGGTCGGATCCGCTGGGACTCATCCCGTGCGGGGAAGCAGCCAAGATCGCGGCGGCAAAGAAGGAGTCGATCCTCGGAACCGGCGTGCCCACCCGCCAGGGTGCCAGCGTCGGGTACACGGACAGCTTCTCCTACAAAAAGACGTTCTTCGCAGAGCATCCGGAACTCAAGGGCAAGGTGGTCGTCCACCACGCGATCGACCAGCAGACCCTCAACAGGTACCCGGGGCTCTGCAAGCCGGAGGAGATCCACTCGATCGAGAACCTTCGCGGAATACCCAAGGGCGATATCAACAGCCGTATCCATCTCAGCGAAATACGTGTCGAGTGGAATCGGTTCTACGAGAGCCATCCGCACCCGACGCGGCAAGAAGTCCTCGACCATGCGACGAAAATCGACGACAAATTGGGTAACTGGTTCAGCCCCAGGATAAGGTGATGCGAACCTTGGAGCCTTGGAGGACCCGTGTGGCGTGAACTGGTGGAACAGTACGAAGACATCGAGGTGGCCGTGCCCGCGACCGAGCAGGACCTGCTCGGTCTGGAACACCGGATCGGAAGCCCCTTGCCGACTTCACTGCGGGAATTGCTCACCGAATTCAACGGCGTGGTGGACGAAGACGGAACGGACGCCGTCTGGAACGCGGAGCAAATCGCCCGCACCAATGAGGAATTCCGGACCAGGGAAGATCTCCGGTCCCTCTACATGCCGTTCGACGCACTGCTCTTCTTCGGGGACAACGGCGGCGGTGACCAGTTCGCCCTCCCCGTTTCCCCCAGGCGTCCCGATGTTTTCGTCTGGAATCACGAGAACGACAGTCGTACCTGGGTGGCGTCGAACATGGAGCAGTACCTCCACAACGCGCTGTCGCGGCCCGGCGAGGACTGGTACCGCTGAGATGGAGCTTCGCGTCACCGGTGCCATGCCGGTGACGCGAATGGCGCCTGTTAGCGAACTGTCCCTAGGTATAAAACTGCCGAATCGACTCCTGAGCGATCCAGCCCGACAGGGGTGCACTGGGGAGCGCATCCGCTGGTTCCAGTCGGCCTTAGGGCCTGTGTGATGTTGTGATCAGTCGGCGGCTTTCAGGAGGTCGTCGATCCAGATCATTGCGGCGCGGAGGTGGAGGCCGGCGAGGTAGCTCTCGGGTGCCTTGTCGTAGCGGGTGGCGATGCCGTGCCAGGCCTTCAGTTTGTTGATCAGGCGTTCGACGGTGTTCCGTTCCTTGTAGAGATCGGCGTCGCGGCTGACGGGCCGGCCGCCTCTCGCGCCCTTCTTCTTCCGGTGGGCGGCTTGGTCCCTCTTCTCCGGGATGACTGCCTTGATTCCGCGTTTGCGCAGGTAGGCGCGGTTGCCGCGGGATGAGTAGGCCTTGTCTCCGGCGACCGCGCCGGGCCGGGTTCGGGGACGGCCGACGGGGACGCGGATCCATACTTTCTCGAGCACGGGGATGAATTGCGGGCTGTCCGCGGCCTGTCCGGCGGTCAGGACGAACGCGAGCGGATGGCATCTGCAGTCCGAGGCGAGATGAATCTTGCTGGTCAGTCCGCCACGGGACCTGCCGAGCAGGGCTTCCTTCAGACGGAGCTTGCGTCGGCGTCGGACGCGTCGACGCTCGGCCTGTCCGTTCTGTTCCTCCGGTCCGCCCCTTTTTGCCGGGCCTCCTCCTGTTCCCGCGCAGCCTCTTCCAGGGCCTCCATGAGGCTCTTGCCGACGCGCATCCCGGCGGCGTCGTGGTGGGCGCGGACCGTTGTGGAATCCACGCTGACCAGCGACAAGTCCGTTTTCTCCACGCGGGCGGCCTCGGCGATCACGCCTTCCAACAGCGCGGAGAAGACGCCGGCGTTTCGCCAGACCCGGAAACGCCCGCAGACGGTGGCCCAGGGGCCGAACTCGGCAGGCATCTCCCGCCACTGGCCGCTGGAACGGAACCGCCAGATCACCCCCTCGAACTGTTCCCGCAGCCGCTCGGGGTACGGACCGTACCTGCCGATCGGCAAATACAGCTCGATGAACTTCCACTGAGCATTGGTGAGTTGTCTACGCGTCACGACCAATGTCCTACCGGGTTCCACCCCACAGAGAAGGCAAAACCCAGCAACTGATCACGACACCACACAGGCCCTAGTCGGGGACGGCGCCGAACAGGGGGTCGAGCGGATCGCCCTCGTACCCGACGATGAGGCAGGCCGTGGCGACCCGCCCCCGGGAGAGCTCCACGAGCCGGGCCAGGGCCGCCGCCTCGGACGGCAGTCCGGCCGGATCGAGACCGAGCGCCCGGGCTGCGCGGTCGCGTCGCCAGTCGAGGCCGGGCATGTCCTCCCGGTACTCGTCGGCGACCGCACGGAGTTCTTCGGCCGTCCGACCAGGAGCGTCCCGCCACCACGGCACCGCGAGAAACAGCCGCACCAGCTCCGGCAGCCCGAGCGCAAGCGGGCCGGCCTCACCGTCGAGACTCACGTACACCACCGGGCGTTCCTCCCCGCCCTCACCGACGAAGCAGAACGCGTCCCCTGAACCCGCCCGCGCGAACTGCTCCAGCCGGGCACCGGAGGCGAGCCGGACGCCGTCCTCCAACAGGTGGGAAGACGGGTCCGTCGCCTCGAGGTCCGCGACCCCGGCAAAGAACGCGACGACCTCCTCGTCGGCGCCCAGGAGAGGCAGCAACGCGGGTACGCGGGGGCCAGCAGGTGCATTTCGATCCGTTCACCCGGCAACGGTAACCGGGGCCCCTGACACCGGCCGCGGCAGACCGTCACCGGCCGTCTGTGCTGACCGGTTGCGGGGACGACGGCGAGGCTACAGCGCCGCCCGCTGCTCGCGGCAAAACTCGCGTTGCCCGGCCATCTCGACCAGGAGCGCCGCCAGCGGCAAGGCAGCATCGCGGACGACGGACAGGTGCGCAGTCCAGTCCGCGAGCGGTCCCGCGAGGTCGACGTCCACTTCGTACAACGGTCGGTCGCCGATCGTCGCCCAGTCCAGGGGATACTCCGCGGCGCCTCGCCATCCGCACGCGCACACCGCCCGCAAGGCCTCCGCGCGCGGGCGGCGGGCCCGGCCGTCGTAGGCCGACCAGTGCGTCGTCGACGGCACGTCCGGACCGCTCCCGACATCGAAGTACACCAGGCCCGGCTCACCACCGCCGACGAGCACACCCACCGCACCCGCGTGCGCATCCCCGAAATCCACCGTCCACCAGTCCCAATCCACCAGCACGCCACCCTCTCTCCCGTCCCTGCCCACCGGCCAGCCGGTCTGCGGCCCTGCCCCGCCCACGAACCCGCCCACCGCCGGACGGCCCCAACAACCAGTGCAGTTGGATACCAGTCCGAAGACGTCCAGGAGATGGCGCAGGCCGTCAACCTCATGGGCAAGGGCCCATGGGCAAGCTGAAGACCACCAGAGCCGTCGCGGCCGAGCTCGGCGTCAGCCAGCGCTCGATCGAGCGCTACCGCACCGGGGAACGCAAGACCCCGCCCAAGGCGATCGCCGACCGCATCGACGCTGCCGTGCGCGCACGCTGGCAGCCCAAGGTCCGCGACCGCCGCCGCAAGGAAGCCGCCACCCGCACCGGCATCACCGCCGAGACCCGCGCCCGCTTCGGGTACACCGCCCCCATCGGCACCACCGACGACGGCCGCAGGACATCTCATACCGTCGGCGAGCAGCTGCGGACTTGGTGCGAGGGGCGCCGATCTGCGTTCAGTGACGGCCCACCCGTGGCTGCCGATTGTGGACACCTGATCGCCGCCGGTGAGGTGAGTCACCTTGTCGTGCGCAGAGTAGATGTCAGTGCGGCGCAGGGTTCTGTCAGTGCTGTGCCGTAGCGCGCGAAGTGCGACCTGGTGGGCGCGAAGCGGCTGATGTCCTGCCTGTCCGCTGCCCAGCCCGGCATGGTCCGTAAGGAGGACGCATCGGCACGCCATACTACAAGCGGAACCGGCGCCGTGGGTCCTTGCGCTAGGAGTTGTCTTCAAATGTCACGCCCACATCAGGAGCGATGCGAGGTTGACGGCTGCCTGGTAGGACTCGCTGGTCTTGTCGTAGCGGGTGGCGATGCCGCGCCATTGCTTCAAGCGGTTGAAGCAGCGTTCGACCACGTTGCGTCGTTTGTAGAGCTGTTTGTCGAAGGTCGGCGGACGCCCGCCGCGGCTGCCACGTCGGAGCCGGTTGCGGATCTGGTCGGCCCTTTCGGGGATGGTGTGAGCGATGCCCCGCCGTCTGAGCCAGGTCCGGATGGCCCGGGAGCTGTAGCCCTTGTCGCCCAGCACGTGGGCGGGCCGGACCCGCGGCCGTCCCGGGCCGATCCGGGGGACCCGTATCGCTTCCATCACGGCGGTGAACCAGGTGAATCTTGCTGGTCAGGCTACCTCGGGAACGTCCGAGTGCCGGGCTGCGGAGCCCCCTTTTCGGGCCCCGGCGGCGTGCTGGTGGGCGCGGACGACGGTGGAGTCGACCGACACGAGCCAGTCGACGTCCCTCGCCACGTCTGCCCTGGCCTGTGCGGCCCGGAGCATCCGTTCGAAAGTGCCGTCCAGGGCCCACCGGCGGAAGCGGGTGTGCAGTGTCGCCCAGGGGCCGTACCGCTCGGGCACATCCCGCCAGGCCACCCCGGTCCGGAACTTCCACACGATCCCGTTGAGCACGGTGCGGTCATCCAACCGCTTCCGCCCCCGCAAGGACTCAGGCAGCAGCGGCCGGACGAATTCCCACTCCGCATCCGACAGTTCATGACGTCGTATCACCCGACCATGATCCACCACGCAAGATCATTTGAAGACACTGCCTAGCGGCGGGTGGAGCAGACGGAGCCTGAGGGTTTGCCCGGTAGGTACGTGGTGCGTTCTTCCGCGTCCAGGTCCCGGTTGACGGCACGACAGATCCTCTGGATCGCTTCGGACGGTGCGGGCAGGCTCACATGCCAAAGGTGCACCGTCTTGTCACCGCTGCCCGAGGCGAGCGTACGGCCGTCGGGGCTGAACGCCACCGATGTGACCTCGCCGGCGTGCTGCCCGATCAGGGTGACGCGGTTCTTGCCGGAGTCGGCATCCCACAGTCCCGTGGTCCAGTCGAAGTCGGCGGTGGCAAGGGTGCGGCCGTCGGGGCTGAACGCCAACGACGCCGCCTGACTGGTCCGCCCGGCCAGGGTGGTCCGGGTCTTCCCCGTGGAGGCGTCCGACAAGCGCACGCTGTAGTCACCGATGGCAGTGGCAAGGGTGCGGCCATCGGGGCTGAACGCCACGCTGTGCACGGTGTCCGAGGTACGGGCGGTGAAGCGGGTCTTGCCGGTGGCGACGTCCCACAGCCGTATGCTCTCGTCGGCGCTTCCGCTGGCGAGCGTGCGGCTGTCGGGGCTGAACGCCACCGTGCCCACGTAGCCGGTGTGTCCGGAGAGGGTGGCACGCGGCCTGGCGGAGCCGCCGTCCCAGAGCTTCACGGTGCCGTCGACACTGCCGGTGGCAAGGGTACGGCCGTCGGGGCTGAACGCCACCGAGACGGAGGGGTCCCTGAGAACGGTGCGGATCTTACCGGTGGTCACGTCCCACAGTCTTACCGTGGTGTCGGTACTGGAGGTTGCGAGCGTACGGCCGTCAGGGCTGAATTCCACGTTGAGTACCTGATCACCATGTCCGGTCAGGACCCTCCGGGTCTTGCCCGCGGTGACGTCCCACAGGCGTACGGTCTTGTCCGCTCCGGCGCTGGCGACGGTGGCGCCGTCGGGGCTGAAGGCCACGTCGTAGACGATGCCGGTGTGCCCGACAAGTGGCTGGCCGTCGCGAGGGTTGAGGTCCCACAGGCGTACGGTCTTGTCGTCGCTCGCGCTGGCGAGGGTGTGGCCGTCAGAACTGAACGCCACCGACTGCACCGTGTCGGTATGACCGATCAGCGTTCCGCTGATCGCCCCCGTGGCCACGTCCCACAGCCGCAGGAGGCGGTTGATGCCGCCGATGGCAAGGGTACTGCCGTCGGGGCTGAACGCCACGGCCTGTACCGCGCCGTTGGCCACGTCCAAGGAGCTGCGCGCCTTGCCGGTGGCGGCATTCCAGACCTTCATGGTGCCGTCGTCGCTGCCGGTGGCGAGCGCGCGGCCGTCGGGACTGAACGCGATCACGTTGACCGCACCGGTGTGCCCGGTCAACGTGGTGCGGGGGGCGCCCGTTTCGGCGTCCCACAGCTGTCCTGTGTGGTCCGCGCCGGCGGTGGCAACGGTGCTGCTGTCGGGGCTGAACGCCACGGAGAACACCGTCGAGCCGTTCCCGGTGAGCGTGGTGCGAACCGCGCGGGAGGCGGTGTTCCACAGCTGGGTGATGCCGTCTCCGCCGGCGGTGGCGAGAGTGCTGCTGTCGGGGCTGAACGCCAGCGAGAACACGCCGCCGGTGCTCGCGTGCAGCGTGGCGCGGGCCTTGCCCGTGGCCGTGTCCCACAGCCGTGCACCATCCGCGCTAGCCGTGGCGAGGGTGCGTCCGTCGGGGCTGAACGCCACCGAAGCCACCTCGTCGGGGTGCCCGCGGAGGGTGGCTCGAGGCGTTCCGGTGGCAGTGTCCCACAGCCGTGCGGTTCCGTCGGCGCTTCCGGTGGCCAAGGTGCGGCCGTCGGGGCTGAACGCCACCGAATTCACGGTGTCGGTGTGCCCGGGCAGACGCCGATATGCCGGAAGGGACGCGTCGGTCCGCAAAGTTGCCAGAGCCTCGGGTGTCTGGCTGGCGCGGTACGCCTGGACGGCCAGCAGTGAGGAGAGGTCGGGGCTCACGTCGAGGAGCGTGCGGGACTGCGTGGCAAGCTGCCGGGACAGCGCCGCCTGCCGTTCGTCCACCGCGGTACGCCACTGCAGCACCGCGATCCCGGCGGCGATCAGCGCCAGCCCCAACAGCGTGGCCAGGACTGCGATGAGGTGCCTGCGCCGCCGAGCCAGGGTCTGTTGGCGTTTTCGGCTGGTGGAAAGGAAGGCCGCGATGTCCTCGGGCAGGCCCCGGTCCCGTGACAGCTTGGAGCCTTCCGCGAGGGCCGCCCCCGCGAGCAGGTCGCCCGGATCCTTCCTCTCCGCCCAGTCGCGCTGCCGCTCCCAAGTGCGGTTGAGCCACTCCTGGAACAGGTGATCCTCCTCGACCCACTCCCGTAGCCGACCCCAGTCACGGATGAGCGCGTCATGAATCAGCTCCGCCACCGGTGCGCCCGACGGGGCACCGGGCCGAGCTGGGTCGCGGAGCGTCTGCGTGGTGATGAGGCGGTGGCGGGTGAGAGTGGCGATCACCTCGTCGAAGTCGTTGCCGGGCGCGCCGTCGGGGCCGGCCGCCAGGTCGCGCAGTTCGTCGAGCGGGACCTGTGCACGGACGGCGGGGGTGCGGCGGTTGCGGTCAGCGGGCTGGACCAGGGACGTGAGGATGTGCTGCGCAATGCGTCGCCGGCCCGTGGAGAGCTCGTTGAGGGCGGCGTCGCACCATGTCGTCAGGCTTCCGCTGACCGCTCCGATCCGCCGGTACGCTTCGTGGGTGAGGTAGCCGTCGTGCCGCCGCAGCCACAGTTGTTTGAGCGTCATCTCGAGCAGGGGCAGTACGGTGACCGGTGCCCGGCGGGCGGCCGCAGGATCCGGGCTACTCGCCAGGACGTCGCTGATGATCTGCTCGGGCAGCCCAGGCTGGAAGCGCAGTCCCGCGTTCTCGGCGGGCAGCACGATGATCTCGTGGAGGTCCCTTCGGCTCA
Source organism: Streptomyces sp. MB09-01 (assembly GCF_033794505.1). Lineage (NCBI taxonomy): Bacteria > Bacillati > Actinomycetota > Actinomycetes > Kitasatosporales > Streptomycetaceae > Streptomyces > Streptomyces sp. MB09-01. The sequence continues at coordinate 8,770 of NZ_JARAYQ010000279.1, forward strand.
GCGTGCCCGGCATGTTGAGGAGGCCGGGGGTGGCGGCTTCCAGCAACTTGGGCGCCAGTGCGGCAAGTTGGGGATAGAAGTCGTCGCGCATGATCAAGATCACGCTGAGGGCGGTGACCGTTTCGGCGCCCTGGGCGATGTCGTCGACAGCGCCCAGGAACTCCTCCATCCGGCCGTCGGCGCCATGCAGTAGCAGCTCCTCGAACTGGTCGACGACCAGCAGAACCCGGTGGTGGTCGGGCTCCCTCCGCAGCCGTCGGCCGACTGCCGCCCCGATCCCGTCACGCCGCGCCCCCGGCAGCCCGACCCGCTCGATCTCCGCCAGCAGGTCCTGCCGGGGCCGGGCCGACACCGGCAGCCATCCGTCGCTTCCCGGCACCTCCCCCCGCGCCAACGCCGGCAATACCCCGGCCTGGATCAGCGACGACTTCCCCGACCCGGACGGCCCGAGCAGCAGCGTCAGCCGGTGGCTGCCGAGGCCGGCCAGCACCTGCTCCACTGCCTCCTTGCGCCCCTCGAACCAGCGGGCGTGCTGCGCGGTGAACGGCTCCAGCCCTCGGTACGGACACTCATCCCGCGGGGTCAGCTCCGGCATGACGGCCCGCAGCACCTGCGAAGGCGCGACGTAGGCGATGCCCTGCCCCCGGGCGAACGCATCGGACGCCGTGATCTCGGTGAGCATGCCGATGACCAGGCCCGTCACCTCGTCGAGGACGGGCCCGCCGCTGAACCCGGTGGTGATGTCGTTGGCCTCGGTCAGCTGAAGACGCGCCCCGGCGCGCCCTGCGGGCGGCAGCAGATCGCCCACCCTTCCGAAGCCCAGGTGCCCCTCGCGCAGCGCCTGCGCCGGATAGCCGAACGACCGCACCCTATGGCCGCGACAGCCCTCGGCGGAGCCCAGCGGCAGCACCCTCATGCCGGTCGGCGTACCGGGCAGCCGGACGAAGGCGACGTCCTCGTCCTCGGGCGGGCGCCACAGGTCGGGGACTACCTCCCCCTCCAGCCCCTCTGCTCCGGCCACACGGGGGAAGGCCAGCGCCACCCGGTCCCCCGGCCCGCTTCCAGCGGCCAGGACGACGTGAGCACACGTGACCAGCACGTCCTCGCTCACGAGGAAGCCCGCCCCCGCCACGCTTGCGTCCGGCGCGAGGATCTGCGCCACCGCGGTGGGCAGCTCCGACGGAGTCTCCTGCTGGGCCCGTCGTCCGGCGCTAGTCATGGCCGCTGCGCCAGGACATGACCACCTGCAGATGGCAGGTGGCCCTGCCCTTGGTGATCACCGCGCCAGCCTCGACCGCGAGGTCCACCCCGAACTCGATCGTGATCTCGTCGGGCCGCGCCCTGCGCAACTGGTCGAGCGCGCTCTGCGCCGCCCGGGTGACCGGCTCCAGAGCCTCCTCCAACGTGCCCGGGACCTCACGGACGAGATCCCCGGCCCGCCCTGCCTTCACGGGCCCCTC
>NZ_JARAYQ010000027.1:0-52797 GCF_033794505.1 Streptomyces sp. MB09-01
CCAGACCGGGATCTTGGCCGCGTCCACCGGGGGTGGGTTGGGGCCCGAGTAGATCAGGGCCATGCGCGTGCCCCACTCGATGTAGTAGGCGAAGACGCCGCGGAACTCGGGGTCCGTCGGGAGGCCGACCTCGTCGGCCGTGTCCATGAGCAGGTCCACCCAGCGGCGGCGCTGCTTCTCGGTGATCGCGCGGCCCAGGTGCTTGGTGGCCATGTGCTGGTGGCCGCCGTGGTGGTCGGTGTAGTCCGAGGGGCCGCCGAAGACCTCCGACAGCCAGACCGCGACGTGCTGCGGGTGCTCCGAGTCCATGCCGGCGAAGACCGGGGCCAGGATCTCGTCCTGCAGGGCGTGGGCGTAGAAGGCGTCGGTGAGGCGTTCCATCGCCTCCGCGCCGCCCATCCACTCGTAGATGGTGGGTGTGGTGCTCATCGTCGTCAGGTGGCCTTTCCCGTGCCCACGACGCCCGTCACGAGGTAGTGCTGCATCTCCTCGATGGCCGTCACGTACGGCCGGATCGCGCTGAAGAACGCCGGGAAGTGCTCGCCCTTGCGGAATCCGCCCAGGTGGGCCTCGATCGAGGTCCAGCGGATGCGCAGGATGTAGCGCTCCTTCTCCTCCTCGCACCGGGCCAGTTCGTAGTCGATGCACTCGGGTGACGCGGCCAGGGCCTCGGCGGCCCGGGCGTACGCGTCCTCGAAGGCCGGCTGGTCGTCCAATGCGATCCGGTAGCGGATGTATTCGACGGTGGTGGTCATGGGTGCGTGCCCCTCCCTGGTTGGTGGTCCCGGCCAGCCTTACGCGATCATGCGCCGGAGTGGGGCTGATCGGTCATTCGGACCCGGACTTCCTGGAGTCGGTCCCGCCGGAGACGTCCGGGCCCTGCTCGCGGACCTGTCGGACCGTGTCCAGGGAGTCGCGCAGTTCGGTCAGCCAGGTGTCGGTGTTGCGCCCGACGAGGCGGACGCACCAGGCCAGGGCGTCGGCCCGGCTGCGGGCGACCCCGCCGGCGACCAGGGTGTCGAGGACCTGGCGTTCGGACTGGCGCAGACGGGTCATGACCGGCACGGCGAGGTGGGTGAAGAGCGTCGTCTCCTCACCCGCCCGCACGCCCCAGGCGACCTTGCGGCGGTAGAGGGACTCGGCCTCGCGGGCCACCTCGATGCGTTGTTCGCGGGTGCGTTCGCGGAACTCCTTGACCGACTCGGTCGCCGGTATGACGCCGACGACCGTGATCTCCTCGCGGTCGGCCGTGACCGAGACGAGGGACTCGTAGACGTCCACCGGCAGGCGCTCGGCGAACCACGCGCGGAGCTGTTCGCTCTGTTCGGCTGTAATCATGTAATCAACGTTGCATCCGATACCTTCTTGATCGCAAGGACTTCGTGTTCGCCGTCAGCCCATCGAGCGGTAGCGGTGGATCAGGGAGACGGCCATCGCGCCCTCGCCCACGCCCGAGGCGACCCGCTTGACCGAGTGGGCGCGGACGTCCCCCGCCGCGAAGACGCCGGGGACGCTCGTCTCCAGCGGGTAGGGGGCCCGCTCCAGGCTCCACTCGGCCGGGAGCTCGCCGCCGTTCGCGATCAGGTCCGAGCCGGTGAGGACGAAGCCGTACTCGTCCCGCTCGACGACGCCGGCGAGCCAGTCGGTGTGCGGGCGGGCGCCGATGAAGGTGAACATGAACCGGGCCGGGACCTCCGTGTTATCGCCCGTGTCCGCGTCGTGGAGGGTCAGCCGCTCCAGGTGTTCGTCGCCGTCGAGGCGGACCACCGTCGTGCGGACCCTGACCTCGATGTTCGGGGTGCGGTCGATCTCGTCGATCAGGTAGCGGGACATGCTCGCGTCCAGGGAGGCCGCGCGGACCAGGATCGTCACCCGGGCCGCGTACTTGGCGAAGTGCACCGCCGCCTGGCCGGCCGAGTTGGCGCCGCCCACGATGAACACGTGCTGCGAGATGCAGGCGGAGCTCTCGGTGGTGGCCGCGCCGTAGTAGAGCCCCGCGCCCTCGAAGCGGTCCGCGCCGGGGGCCTCCAGGCGGTTGTACGAGACGCCGGTGGCCAGCAGGACCGTCTCCGCGCTGATCTCCGTGCCGTCCGCCAGGGTGAGGATCTTCGCCGGGTCGTCCCGGCTCAGCGAGACCACCTCCACCGGGTGCAGGATCTCGGCGCCGAACCGGGAGGCCTGGATCGTGGCCCGGCGGGTCAGGTCGCCGCCCGAGAGGCCCGAGGGGAAGCCCAGGTAGTTCTCGATCAGGCTGGAGGTGCCGGCCTGGCCGCCCGGGGCGCGGGAGTCCAGCATCAGCGTGGAGAGGCCTTCGGAGGCCGAGTAGACCCCGGCCGCCAGGCCCGCCGGGCCCGCGCCGACGATGACGCACTCGTAGTGCGGCCGCGAGGCGGTGGTGGCCAGGCCCAGGCGCTGGGCGAGCTGGGTGTCGGTGGGGGCGGAGAGCACCGTGCCGTCCGGGAAGCGCACGAGGGGGAGCGCGCCGTCGGGCTGGGCCGCGATCAGCGTCAGCGCCTCGGGGTCCCGTTCGACGTTGAGGAAGCGGAACGGCTGGCCGTTGCGGGTGAAGAAGTCCCGGACGGCGTGGGTGCCGGGGGAGACCAGGTGGCCCGCGACGATGATCCCGTCGTACGCCGGGCGGTAGGTGGCCAGCCAGTCCGACAGCAGGTCGTCCAGGACGGGGAAGAGCCGCTCGTGCGGCGGGTCCCACGGCTTGAGCAGGTAGTAGTCCAGCCGGACCCGGTTGATGGCGGTGATCGCCGCGTCGGTCTCCGCGTAGGCGGTCAGCAGCACCCGGCGGGCGTCCGGGAAGCGGCTGACCGCCTCCAGGAGGAACTCGACGCCGGTGACGTCGGGCATCCGCTGGTCCACGAGGAACAGCGCCGGGTCGTGGCCGCGTTCGTCGAGGGAGTCCAGGATCTTCAGGGCGTCGGCCGCCGAGGAGGCGCCGAGCACCCGGTAGCGGTCGCCGTAGGCGCTGCGCAGGTCGCGGCGGACGGCGCGCAGCACCTGCGGGTCGTCGTCCACGGCCAGGATGACCGGCTTCTTGTTCTCCGCCCGCTCGGCGGCGGCCGCCGCGGACACGGCGAGGGCGGCGGGGGCGGCGGAGCTCTCCGGTGCCGCGCTCATGCCGGGTCCAGCATCAGCTTGTCGGCGTAGCACCAGGCCCAGTCCTCGCCGGGCTCGTGGGAGGCGGCTATGGCGTGCTCGGTGGTCCGGTAGTGCCGGGTGGCGTGACGGTTCTTCGACGAGTCGCAGCATCCGACGTGCCCGCAGCTGAGGCACATCCGCAGGTGCACCCAGGTGTCGCCGGCGGCGAGGCACTCCTCGCAGCCCGCGGCCGTCGGTTTCACCGGACGTATCTGATCGATGTGTGTGCACAACAGGTCCGTCGTCATCGTCCCCGTCCCTCTCTGGTGCTCGTTCACCAACACGGCCCGCGCGCCCGTGATTCACGGCGCGTCCAGACCATAGGGCGGGGACGCGGTAATGGTTCATCGAATCAGCCGAAGTCAGGTAGTCCTGAAGCTACTTCCTGACGTCCGCGGGTGACTTCCTGAGGTGCTGCCATCACCTGGGCGGCTACCTCACGAAGTCGCATGCCAGCGCTTTGACGCACGCCCCGGGCGCGGCCAGTGTGGGGGACGCCAACGACAACAGGCGGCGCCTGGAGGAATACGTGAGCAGAAAGATTCTGGTCATTGTCTCCGAACACGGTTACTGGGCCGAAGAACTGATCGGACCCGTATCGAAGTTCGACGAGCGGGGCTACGAGGTCATATTCGCCACGCCGACCGGAAAGCGTGCACACGCTCTTCCGCCGAGCCTCGACGCGAACTACATCGATCCTCCACTGGGACGCTCGGTCACCAGCGAGGAGAACGCCCGGCTGGGGCGGGAGTTCGAGCAGTCGAGCCGGCTGGACTCGCCGCTCGACATCGAGGCGTGGGTCCCCGAGCGTCCGTACACGAGCGACGAGGGCTACCTGCGCAAGCTGGAGCAGTACCACCGGGACCTCGACAAGCTCGACGCCGACGTCGCGGACTACGACGCGATCCTCATCGTCGGCGGCAGCGGCCCGATCGCGGACCTCGCCAACAACGAGCGCGTGCACGCCCTGATCCTGGCCTTCGAGAAGGCCGGCAAGGTCGTGGCCGCCGAGTGCTACGGGGTCGCCTGCCTGGCCTTCGCCCGGGACTGGAGCGACCGCAGGAGCATCATCCGGGGCAAGCACGTGACCGGCCACTGCAAGGAGTACGACTACAAGGACGGCACCGGATTCCTCGGTACCGACTTCAACATGGGGCCGCCGCCGTATCCGCTGGAGTACATCCTGCGCGATGCGACGGGTCCGCGCGGCGCGTATCACGGGAACTTCGGCAAGCCGGTCTCGGTGATCGTCGACTTCCCCTTCGTCACCGGACGTTCCACCCCCGATTCGTACCTCACGGGGCAGAAGATCGTGGAAGTCCTGGAGGACGGTCTCACCCGATACGGCTGGTAATCCCGGAGGCCGCAGAGAAATTGGAGAGTTGAGGGGGAATTCATGGAAGCCACTCCCGGACGGGAAAGGCTGATCGAGCAGTTCAAGGCCGACGGCCTGAATGTGATGTTCGGAAATCCGGGGACGGTGGAACAAGGATTCCTCGACGCGGTGGACGCGGCGGAGGACTTCACCTACATCCTCGCCCTCCAGGAAACCGTCGCCGCCGGCATCGCCGACGGGTACGCCCGGGCGACCGGCGGCGCGGCCCTGCTCCAGCTGCACTCCGGGGTGGGGCTCGGCAACGGCATCGGCATGCTCTACCAGTCGCTGCGCGGCCACACCCCGCTCGTCGTGGTCGCCGGTGACGCCGGGGTCCGCTACGACGCCATGGACGCCCAGATGGCGTCCGACCTGGTGGCGATGGCCAAGCCGGTGACGAAGTACGCGACCCGGGTCACCGACCGGAACTCCGTGCTCCGCACCATCCGGCGCGCCGTGAAGATCGCGCTCACCCCGCCCCGGGGGCCCGTGTTCGTGGCGCTGCCGATGGACGTGCTGGACGAGCTCAACTCCGAGCCCGTGCTGCCGGCCACGGTGCCGCTCACGGACGTGGCGCCCTCGCCGGCCTCGGTGGGGCGGGCGGCCGAGCTGCTCGCCTCCGCGCAGATGCCGGTGGTCCTCGTCGGGGACGGGGTCTCGCTCTCCGGGGCGCAGAACGAGCTCGCCGCCGTCGCCGAGCTGCTGGGCGCCGACGTGTACGAGGTCGACTCGTCCGAGGTCAACATCGCGGCCTCGCACCCGCTGCGGCGCGGCCAGACGGGCCACATGTTCGGCCCTCACAGCAAGGAGCTGGTGGGGGAGGCCGACGGGGTGCTGATCGTCGGCACCTATGTCTTCCCGGAGGTGTTCCCCGAGCTGGAGAACCCCTTCCGGGCGGGCGCCAAGGTCGTCCACATCGACCTCAACGCCTACGAGATCGCCAAGAACCACCCCGTGGACCTGGGTTTGGCCGCCGACCCCAGGCAGGCGCTGCGCGCGCTGGCCGGCGTACTGGACCGGCTGCTGAGCCCGCAGCAGCGGGCCGCGGCGTCCGCCCGGCTCGACGTACGGACCCGGGAGCGGGCCCGCGCGGCGCAGGCGGCCACGGACGACGGCACGCCGATGGCCGTCTTCCTGAAGACCCTGGCCGAGCGGACCGGCGGGGACCTGATCGTCTTCGACGAGGCGCTGACCACCTCGCCGCTGGTCACGCGGTACCTGCCGGCGGAGCGCCCCGGCGACTACCACCTCACCCGGGGCGGTTCGCTCGGCGTGGGCTTCCCGGGCGCGGTCGGCGCGAAGCTGGCCCGGCCGGACCGCCTCGTCGTCGGCTTCGCGGGCGACGGCGGGTCGATGTACACGTACCAGGCGCTGTGGACCGCCGCCCGGCACGGCATCGACGCCAAGTTCGTGGTCTGCAACAACCGCAAGTACCGGCTGCTGGACGACAACATCGCCGAGTACTGGCGGGAGCGGGACATTCCGGAGCACGGCTTCCCGGGCTCCTTCGACCTCTCGCACCCCGAGATCGACTTCGCCGGGCTGGCCCGGTCGCTCGGCGCCGGCGGGATGCGCGTGGAGAAGCCGGACGAGGCGGTCTCCGCCGTGGGCCGGATGCTGTCCCACCCCGGCCCCTTCCTCGTCGACATCCAGATCTGACAGCCATCCGACGCAAGTCCCCGTACGGACAGGAGGAGACCGCATGCCCGCCGAGCGGCAGCTGACCGAGGACGCGATCCGCAGTTTCGCCGAGCAGTGGTACGTGGCGCTGGACCAGCACGTGGGGGCGGCCGACGTGCTCGCCCTGATCACCGAGGACCTGGAGTTCAAGGTCCCCGAGGACACCTTCCTCGGACATGAGGGCTTCGGACGCTGGTACGAGGCCGTCACCAACCGCTTCTTCGACGAGGTGCACACGGTCACGAAGGTGGAACCCGTCATCGAGGGCGACCGGGCCGTCGTCCGGGTCCTCGTCAACTGGCAGGCCAAGATCTGGAACCCGCCGGCTGCCCGCAGCGAGTGGCTCGGCTTCGACGCCGATCAGACGTGGACCGTGGTCGCCGGTCCGAACGGACCGCTGATCAAGCAGTACACCGTCAACGACCTGGCGCCGATGCCCGGTTCCGGCTCCCTCTGACCGCCGGCGAAGGAGAAGCGACCATGACCGAAGTGACGCAGGAGGGGGTGCGGGCGGCCTACGCCGCCCTCGGCTCCGGCGACCGGGCGCGCATCCTGGAGTACTACTCCGAGGACCTGCGCTGGCTGGTGCCGGGCAACCACCCGCTGGCCGGCTGGTACGACAGCCTGGACGCCTTCCTGGAGCTCATGGGGCAGACCCACAAGCTCACCGGCGGCACCTTCCGGATGGACCTGGAGGCCGTCCTCGTCGGCGAGGACTGTTCCGCCGACGTCTGCCGCAACGTCGCCCTGCGGGCCGGCGCGGACGGGACGAGCGGGTCCCCGTACGAGCGGATGGACTACCCGGTCTTCCACTACATGCGCTGGCAGGACGGCCGGATCGTCGAGGGCCGCGACGGGCTCTTCGGGGACACGGCGTCCGCCTTCAGCCAGTTCTGGGCGCCGTTCGCGCCGGACGGAACCCGCAGGGACCGATAGGGGATGAGCGCGATGGACGCACGACAGATCCTTCAGAAGTACTACGAGTACGCCAACGCCGGGGACTGGGACCGCTGGTGCGACCTGTTCGCCGACGACCAGGTCATGGACGAGCAGCTGGCCGGCCACATCGAGGGACTCGAAGTCCTGCGCTCGATGATGAAGGGCATGGGCACGATGTACCGGATGTTCCGGAACGAGCCCGTGCACTTCCTCGTCGACGGTGAGAAGGCCGCGGCCGTCTCGCACCTGACCGCGGTCAGCGCCTCGGGCGAGCCCATCGAGGCCGAGGTCATGAACTTCTTCCGGATCGTGGACGGAAAGATCGCCTACATGGCGAACTACCACGACACGGTTCCCTTCCAGGTGCTGGGCCAGGGCTGAAGGGGGACCCGTGAGCGTGGAAGAGTACGACTACATCGTCGTGGGCTCCGGCACCGCGGGCAGTGTCCTCGCGGGCCGGCTCTCCGAGGACCCGGACGTCTCCGTCCTCGTCCTGGAGGCGGGCGGCTCCCGGATCCCGCCCGAGGTGGACGACCCGTCCTCCTGGTACAAGCTCCTCGGCGGGCCCGTGGACTGGGGCTACACCAGCACCCCGCAGCCCGGCCTGGACGGCCGCCGCACGTACGAACCGCGCGGCAAGGCCCCCGGCGGCAGCAGCAACCTCTACATCATGATGCACATCCGCGGCCACGCCTCGGACTTCGACGACTGGGCCTACCAGGGCGCGGCCGGCTGGGCGCACGAGGACGTCCTGCCGTACTTCGCCCTGCTGGAGGGCCAGGAGGACGTCACCGCCGCCACCACCGGCACCCGGGGGCCGCAGCGGATCACCAACGCCGGGCGGCACGGCCCCAACCCGGTCTCGCGCGCCTTCATCGACGCCGCCGTCGAGCTGGGCCACGAGGAGATCGCCGACTTCAACACCGACGGGCCCCGGCGCGGCCTCTTCGGCACCGGCTGGCACCACATCGACGCGGCCGACGGCCGCCGCCAGGGCGTCCTCGCCGCCTATCTGGAGCCCGCGCTCGACCGGCCGAACCTGACCCTGCGCACCAATGCGCAGAGCACCCGGCTGCTCTTCGACGGGGACACCTGCACGGGCGTCGAGTACGCCCAGCTCCGGCCCCTCGCCGAGTTCGCCGGCCGGACCGTCCGGGACGCGCACAGCAGCGCCGCGGCGCCCGGGCTGCACACCGTACGGGCCCGCCGGGAGGTGATCGTGGCCGCCGGGGCGATCGAATCCCCGAAGCTGCTGCTGCTCTCCGGCATCGGCCACCCCGAGCAGCTGCGCGAGCACGGCATCGGAGTCACCGCGGCCCTGCCCGGGGTCGGCGAGAACTTCCACAACCACGTCCTGACCGGACTGATGGCCGAGGTCACCCAGGAGCTCCCGCCACCGGCACAGAACCTGTCGGAGAGCGCTCTGTTCCTGTCCTCGCAGCCCGGACTGCCTGCGCCCGACCTCCAGATCGCCTTCGTCCACGTGCCCTTCGACGTGATCGTCGGCCAGGACCACCCCGACACGGTGTCCATCCTGCCCGGTGTCGTACGGCCGGTGTCGCGCGGCTGGATCAGGCTCGCGAGCGCCGACCCGCTGGCCCACCCGCTGATCAACCCGAACTACCTGGGCGACCGCTGGGACCTGGAGCGGATGGTGCAGGGCGTCAAGACCGCCCGGGAGATCTTCGCGACCTCCGCGTTCTCCCCCTGGTACAAGCAGGAGCTCCAGCCCGGACCCGGCTACGTGAGCGACGACGACCTGCGGGCCTTCGTGAAGCAGAAGTCGGAGAGCTACCACCACCAGGCCGGCTCCTGCCGCATGGGCCTCGACGACCTCTCCGTCGTCGACCCGGAGCTGCGGGTGCACGGCGTACGGAACCTGCGCGTCGTCGACGCCAGCGTGATGCCCGCGGTCCCGTCGGGCAACTGCCACACCGCCATCGCGATGATCGCCGAGCGCGCGGCGGACTTCCTGAGGGGGGTGTCCCGTGCCTGACGCCGTGCTGCGCGAGGGTGCGCTGTCCGGGACCCGGATCGCGGTCCTGGTCGAGAGCGACTACTACGAGCCGGAGATCTTCTACTACCAGCACCGGTTCGCGGAGGAGGGTGCCGAGGTCGACTTCCTGACCCGGCTGTGGGGCAACGACTCCCTCACCTTCACCGGGCACGAGTACCGGGCGCCCTTCACCGCGAACCAGTCCCTGGAGGGGCTGAGCGACGAGGACCTGCGCCGCTACGCGGCGGTCATCGTGCCCTCCGGCATGGTCGCCGACCGGCTGCGCTACACCGAGGACGTGGACCGGCCGGCCCCGGCGACGGAACTGCTGCGCCGGGCCTTCGAGGAGCCGACGGTCCTCAAGGGGATCATCTGCCACGGCATGTGGCTGGCCTCCTCGATCCCGGACAAGGTGCGCGGCCGCAAGGTGGTCTGCCACAACAACCTCATCGGGGACGTCCGCAACATGGGCGGCCAGTACGTCGACGAGGACGTGGTGGTGGACGGGGACCTGGTCACCGGCCGCACCGGCGCCCACCACCACCTGTTCGCCCGCCGCATCATCGAGCTGATCGCGGCCGGACGGGGCCGGGGAGCCGGCTGATGGCGGGCACCGCGGACCGGCCGATGGTCTGGTCGCACGTGGGCCTCAACTGCAGGGACCAGAAGACGACCGAGGACTTCTACACCCGCCACTTCGGCTTCGCCCGGGCCCGGGTGGTCGACCTCGGAGAGGCCGAGATCGTCTTCCTGCGCAAGGGGGACGCGTACCTGGAGCTCTTCGCGGCCGACGCCGAACCGGCCCGCGAGGCACACGACGACGGGCCGCAGGCGCCCGGCCGGATGCGCCACCTGGCCTTCCAGACCGACAGCGTGGACGCGTTCCTGGCATCGCTCGGCGACGCGGCCGAAGTGACCCTGGGTCCGCTGGACTTCGACGACTTCATCTGCGGGTGGCGGACCGTGTGGGTCCGCGATCCCGACGGGGTGATCGTCGAGGTCAGCCAGGGATATGAGGACGACCGCTCTCACGAGGGCTCTCACGACAAGGACGGTGCTTGACATGGCGGATGCCGTGAGCTTCTCCTTCTCCGACACCATCGCCGGCTACGTCGAACGCTTCGACTCCGGGTCGCGCGTGCTGCGTCTGAAGACCTCCGACGGGCGCGGGTTCGACGTCTCGCTCGACGGCGCCCCCAGCGCCGAGCTGGTCCGCAACCTGGACGAGCCCTACATCGACGCCTCCGGGCACATCGACGAGATGCTCTCGCCGGGCCGGTTCCTCTTCGTCTACGGAGTCCACTACCCGGAGCACGGCGGGCGGTTCGACGCCAAGCGCCTGGTCTTCCTGGGCCGCGGCGCCGAGGACTACCGCTTCGAGGAGCCCAGCTGGTGGATCAAGCAGATCGAGTCGCTGGCCGACTTCTACAAGCGGGCGCAGTTCGGCGACGGGCCGGTGGACTTCACCGAGTACCGCACCGAGATCCGGCTCGGCGGTGACAAGACCGCCAGCCACGTCCAGGAGACCGACACGATCTCCCGCCTGGTCTACGGCATGGCCTCCGCCTACCTGCTGACCGGCAAGGACGAGTACCTGGAGGTCGCCGAGCGCGGCACCGAGTACCTGCGCAAGCACATGCGGGTCGTGGACAGCGAGGAGGACGTGGTCTTCTGGTACCACGGCATCAGCGTCGACGGGGACAGCGAGCGCAAGCTCTTCACCTCGGAGTTCTCCGACGACTACGACGCGATCCCGATGTACGAGCAGATCTACGCGTTGGCCGGCCCCATCCAGACGTACCGGGTCACCGGCGACGTCCGGATCAAGAACGACGCGGACGCCACCATCCGGCTGTTCGACAAGTTCTTCTTCGACCCGGAGCAGGGCGGCTACTACTCGCACATCGACCCGATCCTCTTCAGCGCGGACCACGAGTCCCTCGGCGAGAACGCCGAGCGCAAGAACTGGAACTCGGTCGGCGACCACGCGCCCGCGTACCTGATCAACCTCTACCTGGCGACGGGGGAGCAGAAGTACGCCGACTTCCTCGAGTACACCTTCGACACCATCGCGGACAAGTTCCCGGACTACAAGAACAGCCCCTTCGTCCAGGAGCGCTTCTTCCGCGACTGGTCGCACGACACCGCCCACAGCTGGCAGCAGAACCGTGCGGTCGTCGGCCACAACCTGAAGATCGCCTGGAACCTGATGCGGATGAACTCGCTGAAGGCCAAGCCCGCGTACGAGGACCTCGCCAAGAAGATCGGCGAGATCATGCCGGCGGTCGGCAGCGACGTGCAGCGCGGCGGCTGGTACGACGTCGTCGAGCGGATCAAGTCCGGGGACGAGGAGACGTATCGTTTCGCCTGGCACGACCGCAAGGCCTGGTGGCAGCAGGAGCAGGCGATCCTCGCCTACCTCATCCTGAACGGCACGGTCGGCGGCGAGGCGAACCTGCGCGAGGCCCGGCAGGCGCAGTCCTTCTACAACACCTTCTTCCTCGACCACGACGAGGGCGCCGTCTACTTCAACGTGCTCGCCAGCGGTACGCCGTACCTGCTCGGCACCGAGCGCCTCAAGGGCAGCCACTCGATGTCCATGTACCACTCGGCAGAGCTCTGCTACCTCTCCGCCGTCTACAACAACCTGCTCATCAACGGCCGGGAGATGGACTTCCACTTCCAGCCCGACCCGACCGACCTGCCCGACCGCGTCCTGCGCGTCTCGCCCGACCTGCTCCCGGCCGGCTCGGTGCGGATCGCGTCCGTGGAGATCGACGAGAAGCCGTACACGGACTTCGACGCGGACGCCCTCACGGTGCGGCTGCCCGACGTCCAGGGCCGGGTGAAGGTCAAGGTGCGGCTGCGTCCAGTGGCCAAGAAGTAGCGCTCAACGGGGGGCGCCCCAACCAGAGGGGAATGCAATGACTCTCAACGTCAAGGAACGCCGGAACAAGACGGGCACCGTGCTCGTCGCCACCGGCGAGATCAACAGCGAGACATCCGGATCGCTGCTCCAGGCCCTGCTGCCGCTCGTCCGCGAGGGCAAGCCGCTGAAGATCGACCTCACGGCCGTCACCTACGTCTCCAGCGCCGGCCTGCGCACCCTGCTCGTCGTCTACCGCGAGGCGCAGCACGCCGGCGTCGCCGTCACCCTCTACGGGGTGAGCGAGGAAGTCCGGTTCGTCATGTCGGCCACCGGCTTCCTCGACTTCTTCGAGACCGGCGAGGCCGTCGCGGCGGCCGCCAAGGCCAAGGCCGCACGATGAGCGAGACCCGGTCCGAGCAGGTCCTGCGCGTCGACGCGTACCCGACCCACGAGGTGGGCGGGTACCGCGTCCGCGCGGGCAAACCGTTCCCCTTCGGGGCCAACGTGGTCCCCGGCGGGGTCAGCTTCTCCGTCTTCTCCGACCAGGCCACCTCCATGACCCTGGTCATCTACAAGCGCGGAGAGCCCGAACCGATGGCCGAACTGGAGTTCCCCGAGGAATTCCGCACCGGCAGCGTGTTCGCCATGACCGTCTTCGGCCTCGACCACGAGAACATCGAGTACGGGTACCGGGCCGACGGCCCCTACGACCCGGTCACCGGCCACCGCTTCGACGCCCGGCAGGTCCTCTCCGACCCGTACGCCCGGCTGATCGCGGGCCGTGACGTGTGGGGCGTGGAGCCGGACCGCAGCCGCGGCTACCAGTACCGCTCCCGCGTCTGCCTCCAGGACTTCGACTGGGGCGACGACACGCCGCTGGGCATCCCCGCCGAGGACCTCGTCGTCTACGAGGCCCACGTGCGCGGCTTCACCCGGCACCCCAACTCGCAGGTCACCGCGCCCGGCACGTTCGCCGGGCTGCGCGAGAAGATCCCGTACCTCAAGGAACTCGGGATCAACTGCATCGAGCTCCTGCCGGTGTTCGAGTTCGACGAGAGCGACAACCCGCGCTCCAACCCGGAGACGGGCGAGCGGCTCTTCGACTACTGGGGCTACAACACCGTCTCCTTCTTCGCGCCCAAGGCCGGCTACGCGGCCACCGGGCGGTACGGGATGCAGGGGGACGAGTTCCGCACCCTGATCAAGGACCTGCACGCGGCCGGCATCGAGGTCATCCTCGACGTCGTCTTCAACCACACCGCCGAAGGCAACGAGCAGGGCCCGACGATCTCCTTCAAGGGGCTCGACAACGCCACGTACTACATGCTCACGCCCGAGGGGTACTACTTCAACTTCAGCGGCACCGGCAACACCGTCAACTGCAACCACCCCGTCGTGCGCAACTACGTGCTCGACTGCCTGCGCCACTGGGTCGCCGACTATCACATCGACGGCTTCCGCTTCGACCTCGCGGCCATCCTCGGCCGGGCCCTGGACGGCACCCCGCTGCCCAACCCGCCGCTGCTGGAACTGCTCGCCTACGACCCGGTCCTGCGGCACACCAAGCTCATCGCCGAGGCCTGGGACGCCGGCGGCCTCTACGAGGTCGGCAACTTCCCGGCGTACGGCCGCTGGGCGGAGTGGAACGGCAAGTACCGCGACACCGTGCGCCGCTTCCTCAAGGGGGACGCCGGGGTCACCGGGGAACTGGCCACCCGCATCGCCGGCTCGCCCGACCTGTACGCCGGCCGCGGCACCGCCGCCTCGGTCAACTTCCTGACCGCGCACGACGGATTCACCCTCGCCGACCTGGTCTCCTACAACGACAAGCACAACGACGCCAACGGTGAGAACAGCAACGACGGCGCCAACGACAACAACAGCTGGAACTGCGGCGCCGAGGGGCCCACCGACGACCCGGGGATCAACGCGCTGCGCACGCGTCAGATGAAGAACGCGCTCGCCATCCTCTTCACCAGCCAGGGCATCCCGATGCTGCTGTCCGGGGACGAGGTCGCGCGCACCCAGCAGGGCAACAACAACACGTACTGCCAGGACAACGAACTCTCCTGGTTCGACTGGGACCAGGTCGACCGGAACGCCGAACTGCTGCGGTTCACGCGGGAGATGATCGCCTTCCGCAAACACCACCGCGAGCTGCGCTCCACCGCCCACCCCACCGGCCAGGTCCGCGAGAACCTGGGCCTGCCGGACATCAGCTGGCACGGGGAGCGGGCCTGGCAGCCCGACTGGTCCTCCGAGAGCCGGCTGATCGCCGTGGCCCGCTGCGGCACCGGGGACGACGACGTGGTGTACGTGGCCATGAACTCGCACTGGGAGTCGCACGACCTGGAACTGCCCGCCCTGCCGGGAGGCCGGAGCTGGCACCTGTTCGCCGACACCGGGGCCGAGGCGCCGCACGACATCCGCACCCCCGGCGGCGAGCAGGAACTGGACAACGCCGGGAAGTACCTGATCGGCCCGCGCTCGGTCGTGATCCTGGTGGGCCGTACCGCTGATCCCGAGATGCTGTGACCGAAGGAGACCTGACATGCCGCTTTCCGTGTCCCTCAGCATCGAGGGCGACACCACCGTCATCGAGCTGACGGGCGAGCTCGACGCCAAGACCGCGCCGGAGTTCCACCAGACCATCGAGAAGGCCGCCGGGCACGGCACCAGCACCGTCGAGATCAGGATGGCCGGCGTCGGCTACATGGCCAGCGCCGGACTGCGCTCCCTGGTCTTCGCCCAGCAGAAGGTCGCGAACCACGTCACCATCAAGGTGGTCGGTGCCATCGAGCCCGTGTCCCGGACCATCCGGACGGCCGGACTCGACCGCAGCATCGTGCTCTCCGATGAGTGACCACCGTGACTGACATGGCCGAACTGGCGAGGACTTCCTCCCTGCTGGAGGTGCCCGCGACGGTGGGGGCACTGGGCGACATCGCCGCGTTCGTCCTGCGGCTGGCCGGCCGGGCGGGCCTGGGCAAGCGCGCCACCTACCGGATCCGGCTCGCCGTGGACGAACTGGCCACGAACATCGTGATGCACGGGTACCGGGGCGGCGACGGACGGATCACCGTCCGCGGCCGCTCCGGCCCGGGCGGGGTGCAGATCACCATCGAAGACGCCGCACCCGCCTTCGACCCCGTCGAAGGCCGCCTTCCGCCCGCCCCCGGGGTCCCCCCGGAGAACCGGCGGATCGGTGGCCTCGGCATCCACCTGGCACTGACCAGCGTGGACGAGTTCAGCTACGCGCACCGGGACGGCCGCAACATCAGCACGCTGACCGTGAAGGCTGAGGAGACGGACCGATGCCCTCCACGACCGTGATCATCCTCGACGCGTACCCGCCACCGCCGCCCGAGCTCCTGCAGGCGCTGCGGATCATGGACGCGGAACTCGTCACCCGTACGCTGACGGAGCTGCTCGCGGGCCCGCTGGAACTGCTGCCCGTCGCGGACGTGCTGCTGGCCCCGGCCGAGTCCGACGGGGAGTCCGTCCGCACGGCCGTACGCCGGCTGCGCCGCTGGGCCGGGGCCCCCATCGTCGTCGTCTGGACCGTGACGGAGTTCGCCGCCCTGGAGGCACACGTCCGGATCGGGCACGACTACCTCGTACCACCCTTCCTGCCCGCCCTCGTCGGGGCCCGGCTGCACAGCTGCTCGGAGCGGGCCGGACTCGGCCGCACCCTGCGGGAGGCCGACGCCCGCGCCGAACTCATGGGCTACGAGAAGGAACTGGAGATCGGCCGGGAGATCCAGGCGGGCTTCCTGCCCGAATCACTGCCCGTCCCGGAGGGCTGGGAGATCGACGTGCGCTTCCGGCCGGCCCGGCAGGTCGCCGGGGACTTCTACGACGTCTTCGAGATATCCCGCGGCCGCCGGCTGGCGTTCGTCGTCGCCGACGTCTGCGACAAGGGGGTCGGCGCCGCGCTGTTCATGGCGCTCATCCGCTCCCTGCTCCGGCACACCGCGCAGAACAGCGGCCTGCAGCACCTGGTCGCCGCCGGACGCGCCGGCGGCAGTCGGCGCATCCCGGTCGTCGGCGCCACGCCGCTGCTCAACGCGGTCACCGCCACCAACGGCTACCTCACCCGCAACCACCTGCGGCAGGGCTACTTCGCCACCCTGTTCTTCGGGGTGCTGGACCCGCTCACCGGCAGCCTCGTCTACATCAACGGCGGCCACAACCCGCCCCTGCTGCTGCCCGCCGACGGCAGCCCGCCCCGGACCCTGGACGTCACCGGCCCGGCCGTCGGGGTCCTGCCCGACTGCGTCTACACCCTCGGCTACGCCCAGCTGGACCCGGGCGACACCCTCTTCGCCTTCACCGACGGAGTGCCCGAGGCCCGCTGCCCGAACGGCAGCTTCCTCGGCGACGAACGGATGCTGGAACTGCTCGCCGGCCCTCTGGTGAGCGGCAAGGACGTGGTCGACCGGATGGACCTGGCGGTGCGCGAACACACCGGCACCGCCGAACAGCACGACGACGTCACCATGCTGGCTCTGCACCGGCCACGCGCGGCGCGGGGGCCGCACGCGGACGGCGCCGGGCACCGGGTGGTGGCTTAGGTGGCCCGCACCATCGTGGTGCACTCGCACCGCGGCGGGACGGGCAAGTCCTCGGTCCTGGCGAACCTCGCGCTGCTGATCGCGGCCGGGGGGCGCCGGGTGGGGGTGGTGGACACCGACATCCAGTCACCCACCCTCGACCTGCTCTTCCGGCTCGGACCCGGTGCCTCCCTCGCCGACTACCTCCTCGGCCGCTGCGAGATCGAGGCCACCGCCCAGCAGACGGGCGGCGGTTTCGGATCGGGGCCGGGGGGGCTGTACGTCGTACCGGCGCGGACCGGGACGGCCGCCCTGCGCGAGATCATGACCAGCGGCTACGACGTGGGGCTGCTGCCGGAGGGCTTCGACCGGCTGGCCGAGCACTACGCGCTCGACGTGCTGCTGCTCGACACCCACGCAGGACTCAACAACGAGTCGGTGACCGCCATGGCGAGCGCCGACGTACTGATGATCATGGCGCGGGCGGACCGGATCGACCTCTCCGGGGTCGAGGAGACCATCGCCCTCGCCGGCCGCCTGACCTGCCGGCGGATCCTGGTGCTGAGCATGGCCCCCGAGGGCATCGACCGGGAGAACGCCCGGCGGCGCGCCGAGGAGGTCTACGGGGCACCGCTGGCCGGAATCCTTCCGTACTCGCCGGAAATGGCGGCCCTGCACGGGGAACGCATATTCGCAGATGCCCACCCCGGCCACCCTCTGGTCGGTGAATTCCGCACCATCATCTCGGCGTTGGACGCACGTGACGAAGTATCGCGGGCCTGACGTCTCCCCCTTACGCCCCTTGCGGGGGGCGTGTTGAATCGGCAGCGAATCCAGAACAAGGAGAGAGTCATGAAGATTCTCGTCGTCATGACGGCCAAGGCCACACTGCACCTGCTGGACGGCGAACAGCATCCCTCGGGATTCTGGGCCGAGGAATTCGTCGTCCCCTATCAGCTCTTCAAGGCCGCCGGCCACGCCGTGGACGTGGCGACGATCGGTGGCCAGGCCCCCACCGTCGACCGGACGAGCATCGACCCCCAGTTCCTCCAGTGGGTCCGCCCCCAGGGTTCGCCGGACGAGGACGCGGCCAACGCCGCCGAGTACGTCCGGGTCATCGGGGACACCCCCCAGCTGAGAGCCCCCCTGGCGCTGGAGGACCTCACCGAGAAGGACATCGCCGACTACGACGGCGTGTACGTCAGCGGCGGCCACGGCGCCATCGGCGACCTGCCCAAGTCCGACGAGCTCGCGCAGATCCTGCGCTGGGTCATCGCCCAGGACAAGCCGCTCGCCACCGTCTGCCACGGCCACACCTCGCTGCTCGCGCTGCGCGACGGCGATGGCCGCTGGCCGTTCGAGGGCTACCGGATGACGGCCTTCTCGCACAGCGAGGAACTGGTCACCACCATGGCCGGCCGGCTCCCGCTGATCCTGGAGGTCGAGCTCACCCGGCTCGGCGGCCGCTACGAGAAGGCCGAAGCGATCTGGGACTCGCACGTGGTCGTGGACCGCAAGCTGACGACCGGCCAGAACCCCTACTCCTCCAAGGCCCTCGCCGAGACCTTCTTACGGCAGCTCGCGAAGGGCTAGTACCGCCCCGCACCCGACACCGGAAGGCAGCCATGACCAAGCGTGAGCTGAGCGGCCAGCCCCTCGCGAACCCCGGGAAACTGTTCATCGGCGGCACCTGGGTCCCGGCCCAGGACGGCCGTACCGAACCGGACATCAGCCCCGTCGACGGGCAGGAGATCGTGCCGGTGGCCCAGGCCGCCGCCGCCGACGCGGACGCGGCCGTCGCCGCCGCCCGCAAGGCGTACGAGGAAGGCCCGTGGAGCAGACTGTCCGCCCAGGAACGCGCGCTGCGCCTGAACCGGGTCGGTGAGCTCATCGAGCGCGACCTGGAGGAGATCGCCCTGCTGGAGACCGTGGACATGGGCAAGCCGTTCGCCTTCTCCAGCACGGTCGACGCCCCCATGGCCGCTCAGCTCATGCACTACTACGCCGGCGCCGTGACCCGCGTCGACGGCTCCTCGCGGGCCCCGGCCGGCGGACAGCTGGCCTACACCCTGCGCGAACCGCTGGGCGTGGTCTGCGCCATCACCCCGTTCAACTTCCCGCTGCTGCTGTCGATGACGAAGATCGCGCCGGCCCTCGCGGCGGGCAACACGGTGGTCCACAAGCCCTCCCCGGCCACCCCGCTCACCGCCCTGAAGATCGCCGAGCTCTTCCAGGAGGCGGAGATCCCGGACGGCGTACTGAACGTGATCACCGGTCCCGGCGTGGAACTGGGGGAGACCCTCACCGACCACCCGGACATCGACAAGATCGCCTTCACCGGCTCCACCTCGGTCGGCCAGTCCATCATCCGCAAGGCGGCCGGCACCCTGAAGAAGGTGACGATGGAGCTCGGCGGCAAGTCCGCCAACATCGTCTTCGCCGACGCCGACCTCGACGCCGCCGAAGAACTCGCCTTCTTCGGCATCTACTACAACAAGGGCGAGATCTGCACCGCCGGCTCCCGCCTGCTCCTGCACCGGCCCATCCACGACGAGATGGTCGAACGCCTCGTCCGCCGGGCCGCCGCCCTCAAGCCCGGCGACCCGCGCGACCCGGCCACCCTCTTCGGGCCGCTGGCCCACCGCGGCCAGTTCGACAAGGTCAGCTCCTACATCGAGGTGGGCGAGAAGGAAGGCGCCGTCCTGCGCACCGGCGGCACCGGCTGGACCCCCGAGGGCGCCTCCGACCAGGGCCTGTACTTCCTGCCGACCGTCTTCACCGGCGTCGACAACGGGATGCGGATCGCCCAGGAGGAGATCTTCGGCCCGGTCCTGTCGATCATCCCGTTCGACACCGAGGAGGACGCCGTGCGCATCGCCAACGACAGCGCGTACGGCCTCGCCGCCGGCGTCCACACCAAGGACCTCAGGCGCGCCCACCGGGTCGCCTCGCAGATCAAGGCCGGCACGGTCTGGGTCAATTGCTACAACCAGTACGACCCCTCCGTGCCCTACGGCGGCTACAAGGCCTCCGGCTACGGCCGTGAGTGCGGCCCCGAGTCGCTCGAGAGCTACACCCAGACCAAGTCGGTCTGGATCGGCATGGACTGAGGTCCCCTCCCGAAGGAGCGGCAATGCGCACAGGCATCATCGGCACCGGGCGGATCGGCTCGACCCTGGCCAGGATCCTGGTGGCGGCGGGCCACCAGGTCGTCCTCGCCAACGCCCGGGGCCCGCAGACCCTCGGCCCGCTCGTGGCCGAGCTGGGAGGGGCGGCCTCGGCGGCGCACCCCGCCGAGGCCGCCGTCCAGGCCGAACTCCTGGTGCTGATGGTGCCCTTCGACGGCGTCCGGGGGCTGCTCCCGCCGCGCGTCGTGCAGGACAAGGTGCTGGTGGACGCCACCAACGCGTTGGGCGGCCCCGGCACCCCCGCCGCGCGAGGCGGGCGCGGTTCCAGCGACCTGGTCGCCGAGTGGTATCCCGACGCCCAGGTCGTGAAATCCCTGAACACCATGCATTTCGAAACCCTCGCCGTCGCCGGAACTGCACCCGGAGAGCGCCTGGCGCATTACACGGCGGGCGACGACGCGAAAGCGAAGGAAATCGTCGCGGGAATCATCACGGATCTGGGATTCGCGCCCGTAGACACCGGCCCGCTGCACTCCGGAGGAATTCTCCAGCAGCCCGGCGGGCCCCTCTTCAACCGGCCGCTCACGGAAGCGCAGGCGCTGGCATGGATATCACACTGAATGTGAACGGAAGACCCGAGCAGTTCTCGGCGCAGCCGAACGAACTGCTCGTGGAACGGCTCCGCGACGGCCTCGGACTCACCGGCACCAAGGTCGGCTGCGACACCGGCCAGTGCGGCTCCTGCGTCGTCCGGCTCGACGGCAGGTCCGTCAAGAGCTGCCTGGTCCTCACCGCCTCGGCCGCCGGCAGCGAGGTGGCCACCATCGAGGGCGTCACCACCCCGGGCGGCGAACTGACCGGACTCCAGGAGGCCCTGCGCCAGGAGCACGGCACCCAGTGCGGCTTCTGCACCCCCGGAATGGTCATGGCGCTCGGCGAACTCGTCGACACCACCGCCGGCGGTCAGGCCCCCACCGAGCCCGAGATCCGCGAGTGGCTCACCGGGAACCTGTGCCGCTGCACGGGCTACCACAGCGTCGTACGGGGCGTGCAGCGCGCCTGCGCCGCCGTCCGGGCCGAAAAGCCCGCGGCCCTCGCCGAGTCCGGCGCCGTCGCCGCGTCCACCGCTGCCGGACAGGAGGTGTGAGGGACATGACCGCAGTGACGGGGGACGCCCCTGCCGTGGGAGGCGGGGTGCTCGGGCAGCCGCTGGACAGCCGCGAGGACCCGCCGCTGCTGCGCGGCGAGGCGACGTACGTGGCGGACATCGACCTGCCGGGCTCCGCCCACATGGCCATCCTGGGCAGCCCGGTCGCCCACGCGAAGATCCTCTCCATCGAGACCAAGGCCGCGGAGCAGCTTCCCGGTGTGCTGAAGGTGGCCACCGCCGCCGACTTCACCGACGTGATGCCGCTGCCCTGCATCTGGATACCCGGCGGGGTCGAGAGCCACTTCCCGCCCCACCCCTACGGACTTCCCGGCGCCCGCCCGGTCCTCACCGGCGACACCGTGCGGCACGTCGGCGACCCTATCGCCGTGGTCGTCGCCGAGACCCCGCGCCAGGCCACCGCGGCGCTCGCCGCCATCGCCGTCGAGTACGAGCCGCTGCCCGTGGTCACCCGGGCCGACGAGGCACTCGCCGACGGCGCGCCCCGGCTGCACGAGGCCGTTCCGGGCAACCTGAACGCGTACTGGACCTGCGGCGACAAGGACCGCACCGACGCGGCCGTCGCCGAGGCCGAGGTCACCGTCGAGCTCGACCTGGTCAACCAGCGCACCATCAACAGCCCCATCGAGCCCCGCGGCGCGGTCGGCGACTTCAACGCCGCCACCGGCGAGTACACGCTCTACGCCTCCACCCAGGGCCCGCACAACCACCGCTTCCTGCTTTCCGCGCTGGTCCTCGGCATCCCCTTCAACAAACTCCGCGTGATCGCCCCGACGGTCGGCGGCAGCTTCGGCACCAAGGGGTACCTGTACCCCGACATGGCGCTGGTCCTGCTGCTCTCCAAGGCGCTCGGCCGGCCGGTGAAGTGGGTGGACACCCGCACCGGGCTGATGAACTCCACCGTCCAGGGTCGCGACCACCGCCAGCACGTCACCCTCGCCGGCACCCGCGACGGCCGCATCACCGCCGTGCGCGCGACCAGCTACGCCAACCTCGGCGCCTACCCCTCCACCATCGGCCCCGGTGTCGCCACCGCCCTGATGGGCCGCTCCATCAGCGGCATGTACGACATCGGCGCGGCCTTCTGCGAGGTCTACGCCGCCTTCACCAACACCGTCCCGCTCGGCGCCCAGCGCGGCAGCGGGCGCGCCGAGGCCGCCTTCCTCATGGAGCGCCTGGTCGACCGGTACGCGTCCGAGATCGGCATGGACCCGGCGGCCGTACGGCGCAAGAACCTGGTGCCGAAGGAGAAGTTCCCCTACGCCAACGGTCTGGGCTGGACCTACGACTCCGGGAACTACGCGCTGAACTTCGACCGGGCGATCGAGCTGTCGGGCTACGCCGACATGCCCGCCCGCAAGGCCGAGGCCCGCACCCGCGGCAAGCGCCTGGGCGTCGGCCTCGCCACCTACGTGGCGATCTGCGGCGTCGGCCCCTCAACCCGGATGTCCCAGGAGGGCATGCTCGGCGGCACCTGGGAGAGCGCGAACATCCGCGTCCACCCGACCGGAGAGGTCACCGTCACGGTGGGCTCCGCCTCCACCGGCCAGAGCCACGGCACCGTCTTCGCGATGGTCGCCGCCGACGAGCTCGGCATCGACCCGGACACGGTCCAGGTCCTCGAAGGCGACACCCAGAAGGCCCCGTACGGGCAGGGCACCTACGGCTCGCGCTCCTACAGCATGGCCGCGCCCGCCGTCGCCCTCACCGCCCGGAAGATCAAGAGCAAGCTGGTGAAGGCCGGCGCGGTGTTCCTGGGCGTCCCCGAGGAGAAGGTCGTCTACGAGGGCGGGAAGGTCTACGAAGAGGGCAACCCGGAGAACACCAAGACCTTCGCCGAGCTGGCCATGGCCATGTGGTACGGCTGGGGGCTGCCCCCGGAGATCGAGCCGGCCCTCGACGAGACCACCCACTTCGACCCGCCGGACTTCAACTACCCCTTCGGGACGCACGTCGCGGTCGTCGAGATCGACGAACTGACCGGCGAGACCGAGGTGGTGGCCTACACGGCCGTCGACGACGCCGGGAACATCGGCAACCCCAAGATCGTCCACGGGCAGATCGAGGGCAGCATCGTGCACGGCCTCGGCCAGGCCCTCATGGAGGCCGCCGAATACGACGAGAACGGGCTGCTCGTCAGCTGCGACCTCAACCACTACGCCCTGCCGCGCGCCGCCGACGTGCCGTTCTTCGCGCTCGACAAGACCGTCACGCCCAGCCCGCACAACCCGCTCGGCGCCAAGGGCGCCGGCGAGATCGCCACCGTCCCGCCCGCGGCGGCCGTCGTCAACGCCGTCGTCGACGCCCTCTCCGACCTGGGCGTCCAGCACATCGACATGCCGCTCACCCCCGAGAAGGTCTGGCGCCGCCTGAGAGGGGAATCCCAGTGATCCTCACCGAATTCGACTACGTCCGGCCGGCCGGCCTCGACGAGGCGCTGGCCCTGCTCACCGGGGTGCGCGGAGCCCGGGTCCTGGCCGGCGGGCAGAGCCTGCTGCCCGACCTGCGCGCGGGAGCCGACCGCGCCCGCCTGCTGGTCGACATCCGGAGGCTGGACGAACTGCGGGGCGTCCGGCCCGACCCCGGCGGCGGGCACCTGCGGATCGGGGCCCTGACCACGCTCGCCGAGCTCGCCATGGACCCGCTGGTGCTCGCCGAGGCCCCCGAACTGGCCGCCGCGGCCCGCTCCAACGGCGACCCGCAGGTCCGCAACCTCGGCACAGTCGGCGGCAACCTCGCCGCGGCCGGGCGGGCCACCGACCTGCCGGTCGCCGCGATCGCCGCGGACGCCGTGGTCGAACTGGCCGGCCCCGAGGGGCGGTCGGCCCTGCCGGCCGAGGAGTACGCGGCCGGCCGCGCACCCGCCGCCGCGGTGCTCACCGCCCTGCTGGTGCCCGCCGCCGGCCGGGCCGCCGCCTTCGCGAAGACCGCCGACCGGGCCACCCGCTACCCGGTGTGCGCCACCGCCGTACGGATCACTCCCGACGGGCCGCGCATCGCCGTCACCGGGGCCACCTCCCGCGCGCTGCGGCTGCGCGGGGTCGAAGACCGGCTGCGCGGGGGCCCGTACGGCACCGCCGCCGTCCTCGCGGCCTTTCGCGCCGAACCCCGGGAGCTCTTCGTCCCCGGGCGCGGCACCTCGGCCGAGTACCTCGGCCACCTCGCGGGGGTACTGACGGCCCGAGCCTTGCAGCGGGCCGAGCAGGCACTCGCCTGATCGCCCATCAGGGGGCCCGGAACGGGCCCCATCACGGGGGAGTTGAGTGAAGCAGTGGCCGAATCATCGAAGACGACCACGGGGATCACCGTGCACCCGGCCGCACCGGCGGCCGGCGCGGCCAGAGGCTCCGGCTTCTGGCTGGTGGGAGCGGTCCTCGTCCTGCTGATGCTCTCCTCCTCCGTACCCTCCGCCCTCTACGTGCTCTACCAGCAGGAGTGGGGCCTGTCCTCCGGCACGATCACGGTGGTCTTCGCCCTGTACGCCGTCACGGTGCTCGCCGGGCTCCTGCTGTTCGGGTCCCTCTCCGACACCCTGGGCCGGCGCCCGGTCCTGGGCGCCGGCCTGGTCCTGGCGATCGTCTCGATGGCCCTGTTCGCCGGAGCCGACGGGCTCGGCCTGCTCCTCGCCGCCCGCGCCGTACAGGGCCTGGCCGTCGGCCTCGCCACCGGGGCGATGGGCGCGGCCCTGCTGGAACTCAGCCCCGCCTCGAAGCCCGCGCTCGGCGCCCAGGTCAACAGCGCCGGCCCGACCGTGGGCATCGGGCTCGGCGGGATCGGGGCCGGACTGCTCGTCCAGTACGCGCCCGCGCCGACCGTCCTGAGCTACCTGCTGCTGGTCGGGGCCTTCGCCGTGACCCTGGTGGGCGTGGTCAGGATGCGGGAGAGCGCGCCGGGCGCCGGAGGGCGCTTCCGCGTGGTCCCGCACCGGATCCGCGTACCGGAGGGGGCCCGGGGCCGGTTCGCCGTCCTCGTGCTGACCATCGTCGCCGTCTGGTCGGTGGGCGGCTTCTACCTCTCGCTCGGGCCGCACCTGGCGCTCTCGCTGCTGGAGTCCACCAACTACCTCGTCGGCGGCGCCACGGTGGCCCTCCTCGCGGGCGCCGCCACCGTCGCCCAGCTGATGCTCGGCGGCACCGCGGCGCTGCGTACCGCGGTCCTCGGGCTGTTCGGACTGCTCGCCGGGCTCGGCCTGGTGCTGCTCGCGCTGGGCCTCGGCTCGGCCGTGGTGTTCCTGGCGGCCACCGCGGTCCTCGGCAGCGGCTGGGGCGCCGCCTTCCTCGGCTCCTTCCGGGCGCTGAGCGCGCTCGCCGAACCGGCGCACCGCGGTGAACTGACCGCGGCCGTATACGTCTTCGCGTACCTCGCGATGAGCGCGCCGGCGGTCCTCGCCGGGATGCTCACCAACATCCACGGGCTGCACCGCACCAGCGTCGGCTTCATGGCCGCCGTCGCCGGGGTGTGCGCGCTGGCCCTGCTGGCCACCCTGCGACTGGCCGCCCGCACCAGGGCCGAGGGGGGCACGGTATGAAGCCGGCAGAACTGCGGTCCGCCCTGCGCTCGCTGGAGATCTTCGAAGGGCTGACCGAGGACCAGCTGGACTGGCTGGTCTCGGTGTCCGAACCCCGGGTCCTCGCCGACGGGGAGGTGCTCTTCCGGGACGGTGAGGAGGCCGCCGGCTTCCACGTCCTGCTCTCGGGCGGCCTGGTCGTCACCAAGGTCGTCGACGGCCGGGAGGAGGTGCTCACCCGCCACTCCACAGAAGAAGAGAGCGCTTCCGCCGAGGAGCACGACGGCAAACCGTCCGCCGCCCACCGGTTCACCGGCGAACTGCCCCTGCTGACCGAGGGCTCGTACGTGGCCACCGCGGCCGCGAGCGGGCCGTCGACCACCGTCGTGGCGTACCCCAGGCCGGTGTTCTTCGACATGCTGACCCGCTGCCACGGGGTGGCCGCCGTACTGATCCCCGTACTGGCCTGGCGGATCAAGTCCTCCGAGGTGCAGGCACGCAAACGGGCCACTGTGGAGGCCCTCGGCACCCTCGCGGCCGGGCTCGCGCACGAGCTGAACAACCCGGCGGCCGCCGTGGCACGGGCCGCACAGGAGCTGGCCCCGGCCCTGGACCGGCTCACCCGGACCGCCCAGGCCTGGGGCGCGGCCGCCACCGGCGCGGAGCGGGCCGTCTTCGACCGGCTCGCCGAGGAACTGGACGGACTGCCGCCGCCGGCGACCACCGACCCGTTCGCGCAGGCCGACGCCGAGGAGGAGATCGCCGACTGGGCCGAGGGGGCGGGCACCGAACGGCCCGGCCTGCTCGGTTCCGGGATCTCGGACCTCGGACGGGAACTGGGCTGGCTGGTGGAACGGCTGGAGGGGGTCGGCGCGCCGGCCCTCGCCTGCGCCCTGGACCACCTGGCGGCGCTGCTGGAGATCCGCTCGCTCGCCGCGGAGCTCCGGGCCGCGGGCCCCAGGATCTCCCAACTCGTCTCCGCCACCCGGGATTACGCCAATCTCGACCGCGCGCCCGAACAGCGCTTCCCCGTGACCGAGGGACTGGAGAACACGCTGGTCGTGCTGCGCGCCAAGCTCACCGGCATCAGCATCGTGCGTGAGTACGAGCCCGGCCTGCCCGAACTGACGGGCTATCCGAGCGAGTTGAACCAGGTGTGGACCAACCTGGTCGACAACGCCGCCGAGGCGATGGAGGGCGCGGGCGTACTGACCCTGCGCGCCCGGGCCGAGGGCGTCTGCATGGTCGTGGAGATCTGCGACACCGGCCGAGGCATCCCCGGGGAATCCCTGCCGAGGATCTTCGAGCCCTTCTACACCACCAAGGACGTGGGCAAGGGCACGGGCCTGGGGCTGCACCTCAGCTACCGCATCGTGACCCAGCGCCACCACGGCTCGATCACCGCGCGCTCGCGTCCCGGCGAGACCCGGATGGTGGTCCGGCTGCCCCTCGCCGGCAGCGCCCAGTCGTGCGTCCCACCTGCCACAACGCCCGATACGACACCCGTCGAGGGCACCTCACCCAGTTGAAACGGAGTCGACATGGCCAAGTACGACATCTCCAAGCTGCACCCGGTGTTCGTCCGCCAGATGGAAGCGCTGGCCGCCCTGGACATCGAGGCGGTGATGAAGAACTACACCGACGACGCCGTGCTGCTGCGCTTCGAGGGGGTCTCGGTGGGCATCGAAGCCGTTCGCGAGACGTTCACCGGCTATCTCACGGTGAAGCCCACGCTCGTCGAACTCCAGGAGTACATCGAGACCGAAGACACCATCTTTTACCGGGCGATCATGAACCTGAACGGCGAACCGGAGCATGCGTTCGGGACACTCGTCGTCCGCGATGGCCGGATCTGGCGTCAGACTGCCGGTTTCGGCGGCTGACGGCCGAAATCTGGGTAGCGTGTGCGGGGAGGGCGGGAGAGCGCCCTCCCCGTATGTGTGGCATACCGTGCGCTTGCAGACTGCGCATATATGCGAGCCGTGGCAAAGGGGAGGCAATGGAAAACGAAACCGGGCGGATCGAGGCATTCAGTGACGGTGTATTCGCCGTCATCATCACCATCCTTGTTCTGGAATTGAAGGTTCCGGAAGAAACGGGCTCGGAGTTCTGGCACGGGGTCCGGGAACAGTGGCCCCATTACGCCGCCTACGTCGTGAGTTTCCTCATCATCGGCGTGATGTGGGTGAACCACCACACCATCTTCAGTCACCTGAAGAGGGTCGACCGCCCGCTGCTGTTCCTGAATCTCCTGGTGCTGATGGTGGTCTCGGTGGTCCCGTACACCACCAACGTCCTCGCCGAACACCTCGTGGAGGAAGGCGGCTCCGCCAACGCGGCCGCGGTCCTCTACAGCGGCGTCACCGTGGCCTACGCCATGGCGTTCCTGGCCTTCTGGTGGTACGTCACCCGGGTCGGCCACCTCTTCCACGAACAGGTGGACCGGGAGGGCGCACGCGCCACACGGGTGCGCTTCGGCCTCGGTGCCATCGCCTACCCCCTCACCGTCGTGCTGGCCTTCTACTCCGCAACTCTCACGCTTGTCGCGCATTTCCTGATCGCGATCTACTATGCGGCGAACCAGATCCCCATCCCCCTCGTGGTAGAGGAAGAGCGGCTCGAAACTGCCAGCGACCTCAGGAAGTAGCCGCCGGGGCCTACGGCCGTTCTCAGCGGTCAAGTAGGGTATTGGATCTAGCTGGTCGCGGGGGAGGCCCAGATGGCTCGCGTAGTTCTGCCGGAGGATTCCACGAGGGAAATCTCCGAATTGATCGACGTCCTGATCTCTCTGCTCTTCGAGTCCTTACCCCGGCGGGACCAGCGAAACTGGGCCCGCGTTTATCTGAACGGGTTGGTGCGGACCACCGGGAAGAAAACAATCCGTAACATCGCCGGAACAGGGGCCAGTTCCGTCGAGCAGAGCCTCCAGCAGTTCATCAGCAAGTCCCCCTGGGACTGGACCCCGGTGCGCCGCTCCCTCGCCCAGCACCTCGAACGCACCGTCCAGCGCCCCCTGGCCTGGGTGCTCCAGCCCATGGTCATAGAGAAGGCCGGCGACCGCTCGGTCGGCGTCGGCCGGCAGTTCGTCCCCCAGCTCGGCCGCACCGCCAACTGTCAGCAGGCCAGCGGGATCTGGCTCGCCTCCAGCGAGGCCAGCTTCCCGGTCGAATGGACCCTCACCCTCCCCGGGCCCTGGACCAGTGAACTCCTGCGCCGCCGACGGGCCGGCATCCCCGACACCGCCCGCTCCCTCACCCCCGCCCAGGACGCCGTACACGCCGTCCAGCGGATGGCCGCGACCTGGCAACTCCAGCGCCGGCCCGTGGTGATGGAGGTCGCCAACGGCGATCTGCCACAGAGCATCGAGTCCTTCACGCTGCAGGACATCCCCTTCGTCTTCAAGGTCGACGGCTCCCTGCCCGTCTCCTTCGGCGGCGCCGGCCGCCACAAACCCGGACCGCACACCGCTCCCGCCCGCGAACTCATCGACTCCCTGCGGTCCCAGCGCCGCGTCGTCGAATGGACCCGGCACGGCCGCACCGAAGGCGCGGTGACCCTACTGACCTCGGCCTCGATCCTCGCCACCCCCTGCGAGGACCGGCCCGTGCCCGCGCCGCCCACCCCGCTGCTGCTCGTCGGAGCCTGGACCGAAGCCGCCCTGCTGCCCTCCGAGTTCTGGATCACCAACATCGGCGACCGGCCCCTCGCCCAGCTCTTCCTGCTCGCCAAACTCACCGACCGGGTCTCCCTGGACTTCGCCGAGACCTGCGAACCGGTGGGCATCCGCGACTTCGAGGGCCGCTCCTTCCGCGGCTGGCACCACCACGCCACCCTCGCGAGCGTGGCCCACGCC
This sequence comes from Streptomyces sp. MB09-01, assembly GCF_033794505.1. NCBI lineage: Bacteria > Bacillati > Actinomycetota > Actinomycetes > Kitasatosporales > Streptomycetaceae > Streptomyces > Streptomyces sp. MB09-01. The sequence goes on from NZ_JARAYQ010000027.1 coordinate 29,219, forward strand.
GCCACCCTGCTCGGCACCCGGCCGCACCTGCCCGACGGATACCCCGGGCCGGCCCACGCCGCCGTCACCCGGCCGGCCGTCACCGCGGCCCGGCCCGCCGCAGCCCGGCCGGCGACCCCGGCCGCGCTGCCGCCGCGCCCCTACCTCCCCGGCCAGACCCCGCGCCGCGAGTACATCCGCTGATGCTCGATATAGCCCACGAGCTACGCGCGTGGTGCGCCGCGCAACGGGAGTTCGCACTGGCCACCGTCGTGGCCGTCAGCGGGAGCGCCCCGCGCGGCCCCGGTGCCTCCCTCGCCGTCGACGCCCGGGGCACCGCCCTCGGCTCCATCTCCGGGGGCTGCGTGGAATCCGCCGTGCACGAGCTGTGCCTCGACGCGATCGCGACCGGCCGGGGCGGTTTGCACCGCTTCGGCTACAGCGACGACGACGCCTTCGCCGCGGGCCTGACCTGCGGAGGAGTCCTGGAGGTGCTGGTCACCCCGGTGCGCGGACCCGACCCGGTACGGCCCGTGCTCGGCTCCGTGCTCGACGCCGCCGCCGGCGGGACCCGCGCCGCGCTCGCCCGGGTGGTCTCCGGCCCGCCCCGCCAGCTCGGCCGGGCGCTCGCCGTCCACGCCGACGGCTCCTACGAGGGCGGGCTCGCCGGCGGCCCCGCCCTGGACCGGGCCGCCGCCGGGCGGGTACGGGCCCTGCTGCTGGCCGGGCGCACCGGCACCGCCGAGCTCGGCACCGCCGGCGGACTCTGCGGGGAGCCGCTCACCCTGCTCGTCGAATCGGCCGCCGAGCCGCCCCGGCTCATCGTCTACGGGGCCATCGACTTCGCCGCGGCCCTCGCGCGGATCGGCGCCTTCCTCGGCCACCGGGTCACCGTGTGCGACGCCCGGCCCGTCTTCGCGACCCCGGAGCGCTTCCCCGACGCCGACGAGGTCGTCGTCGACTGGCCGCACCGGCACCTGGCCGCGGAATGGGAGGCGGGCCGCCTGGACTCCCGTACCGCCGTGTGCGTCCTCACCCACGACGCCAAATTCGACGTACCGCTGCTGGAACTGGCCCTGCGGCTGCCCGTGGGTTACGTGGGGGCCATGGGATCGCGGCGCACCCACGCCGAACGCGAGAGACGGCTGCGGGAGGAAGGGGTGACGGACTCCGCGCTCGCCCGGTTGCGCTCACCCATCGGGCTGGACCTCGGCGGCGCCACCCCCGAGGAGACCGCCCTGGCCATCGCCGCCGAGTTCACGGCGGTGCGGCACGGAGGAACGGTGCTCCCGCTGGCCCGGCGCCGCGGCCCGGTGCACCGGCGGGAGGGTTCGGCCCGGCCGGCGGTGACGAAGGTCCCGTAGGAAAGAACCACGCGGCCCGGTATGTCCTGGACGATCGGCCCGGACGGTGTAAACGCCAGGTCGTGGGAGAATGAAGTACGTGCGTTTCCTCGGCTGACCCGTCGAGGTACCTCCGATCGACTGGGATGTTCAGCACGTGCGTTTCCTCAATGACTCGAAGCCGCCGTACGACCTGACGTACGACGATGTGTTCATGGTTCCGAGCCGCTCCGCGGTCGGTTCCCGCCAGGGCGTCGACCTCTCCTCGCCCGACGGCACCGGCACCACCATTCCGCTGGTCGTGGCGAACATGACCGCCATCGCGGGCCGCCGGATGGCCGAGACCGTCGCCCGCCGCGGCGGCATCGTCGTCATCCCGCAGGACATCCCGATCGAGATCGTCACCGACGTCATCTCCTGGGTGAAGACCCGCCACCACGTGCTCGACACCCCGATCACGCTGGCGCCCACCCAGACGGTCGCCGACGCGCTGTCCCTGCTGCCCAAGCGCGCCCACGGCGCCGGAGTCGTCGTCGACGACGAGGGCCGACCGGTCGGCGTCGTCACCGAGCACGACCTGAGCGGTGTCGACCGCTTCACCCAGCTCTCCGAGGTCATGTCGAAGGAGCTGCTGCTCCTCGACGCCGACATCGACCCCCGCGAGGCCTTCAACAAGCTCGACGCCGGCCACCGCAAGCTGGCCCCCGCCGTCGACGAGGACGGCAAGCTCGTCGGCATCCTCACCCGCAAGGGCGCCCTGCGCGCGACCCTCTACACCCCGGCGACCGACGCCAACGGCAAGCTGCGCATCGCGGCCGCCGTCGGCATCAACGGCGACTTCGTGGCCAAGGCCAAGCAGTTGCTCGACGCGGGCGTGGACACACTCGTCATCGACACGGCGCACGGCCACCAGGAATCGATGATCAACGCGATCAAGGCCGTCCGCGCGCTGGACCCGCAGGTCCCGATCGTGGCCGGCAACATCGTCGCCGCCGAGGGCGTCAAGGACCTCATCGACGCCGGCGCGGACATCATCAAGGTCGGTGTGGGCCCCGGCGCCATGTGCACCACCCGCATGATGACCGGCGTGGGCCGCCCGCAGTTCTCCGCGGTGCTGGAGTGCGCGGCCGAGGCGAAGAAGCACGGCAAGCACGTGTGGGCCGACGGCGGCGTCCGCCACCCGCGCGACGTGGCGATGGCGCTGGCCGCCGGAGCGTCCAACGTCATGATCGGCTCCTGGTTCGCCGGTACGTACGAGTCCCCGGGCGACCTCCAGCAGTCGGCCGACGGCCGTCTTTACAAGGAGTCCTTCGGCATGGCCTCGGCGCGCGCGGTGCAGAACCGCACGAGCGAGGAGTCGGCCTACGACCGCGCCCGCAAGGGCCTGTTCGAGGAGGGCATCTCCACCTCGCGCATGTTCCTCGACCCGGCGCGTCCGGGCGTCGAGGACCTGATCGACTCGATCATCGCGGGCGTCCGCTCCTCGTGCACGTACGCCGGTGCGGGCTCGCTGGCGGAGTTCGAGGAGAAGGCGGTCGTCGGCATCCAGTCCGCGGCGGGCTACGCCGAGGGCAAGCCGCTGCACGCCAGCTGGAGCTAGTCCCACCCGACCGTGGCCCCGGCCGTCCCTCCACGGACGCCGGGGCCACGGCCGTTCCGGGGGCGCCCGCCCCCGGCGACGCGCGGGTCTGGGCCGGAGCCCCGGGCTGTGGAGCCGCGCGGGCGATCGAGCCCCATGGGCAGGGCCCGGGGCGACCGTTCGGCGTGGCGGGTGACCGTTCGGCGCAGGCGGGACCCGGATACGCCAAGCGGCGGATAACTCCGGGGCGCCGGTCGGTCACGCTGAGGTCCCGACCAGGAAGCGCACACCCAGGCTGCGCAGCCGGGAATCGGCCCGGGCGATGTCCCACCGGGCGCCCAGGTCCTCGTACGCGGCCGCCGCGCGCGTCAGCGCCGACCGCGCGCCGGCGAGATCGCCGTGCCACGCCCCCGCCACCGCCAGGTCCTCCAGGGTGTGGCCCAGCACCAGCGGCCACCCGCCGCGCTCGCCCCGCGCCACCGCCTGCGCCAGGAGTTCGGGATCCTGCGCGAACAGGGCCCTGGCAGCGCAGCAGGGCCAGCGCCGGTCCCGGGTACTCGGCCGGCGTGCGCGCCGCGCGCCCGCAGCGCTCCACCGCCGTCCGGGCCGTGGCCGTCTCCCCGCACTCCAGGGCCAGCCGGACGATCTCCGACAGCACCCAGGGTCGGTCGTACGCCACCGCCTCCTCGACCCCCTCCTACAGCATCAGCAGCCGCGGATTGCCGCCCGCCTGCTCCGCGGCCTCCCGCAGCTGGGGGCCGGGCCCGGCCCCCAGCAGGTCCCGGACCAGTCCGGCCGTCTCCGCCGCGGACAGCGGCTCCAGCCGGAGCGTGCGCCCGCCCGGAGTCGCGCACAGCTCCTCCACCTCGGGGCGCCTCGGCAGCGGCCGCCGGGTCGCCGCCAGCAGCAGGGGCGGCCGCCCCGTTACCGCCCGATCGGCCAGGCGCCGCCACAGCAGCAGGCTGGCCGCGTCTGCCCGGTGCGCATCGTCCAGCACCAGCAGCAGCGGCCGCTGTGCGCACCACTCCTCGACCGCGGCCGTCAGCAGGGCCACGGCCGCCAGCAGCGCGCAGCCGGGGCCGCGCCGCCCCCTCGGCCTCCCGCAGCAGGGCGACGGCCGCGGCCCGGTCCGGGCCGCGGGGGTGCAGGCAGTCCAGTGCGGCGCGCAGCGGCAGTTCCACGCCGGGGGTGTCGGCCGCCGCGTACCGCACGCGGCAGCCCAGGGCCGCCGCCCGTGTCAGGGCGTCCCGTACGAAGCCGGTCCGGCCCGCGCCGGCCTCGCCCTCCACGACCAGGAAGGCCCCGTGCCTTCGGCGCCCGCGCGCACCCATTCCCGCAACCCGTCACGAAGCCGCTCTCGCCCGACCCGCACGTCGGCGATCCCTTCCGCAGTCACTGCCGGGGGTGTCCCCACCGGTCGCGCCGCGCCCCTCCCAGGATGACACGGGATAGGACGCTCAGGGACGGGGAAGCTGGTGGCCCGACGGTGAACTGTGCACGCCCGCACGGTATTTGGGGATGCGGATGGTGACCTTCATGCCGGCGCCGACGCCCGTTTCGATCACCGGCCCGTACTCGTCCCCGTACACCTGCCGGATCCGCTCGTCGACATTGGGCAGCCCGATTCCGGAGGAGGAACCGCTGTGCTCCCCGGCCAGGATCCGGCGGAGCAGGGCCGGGTCCATTCCCACCCCGTTGTCCTCGACGGTGATCACCGCCTCCGCGCCCGCGTCCTGCGCGGTGATCGTGATCCGGCACTCCTCGGTGGAGTCCTCCAGCCCGTGCTTGACGGCGTTCTCCACCAGGGGCTGCAGGCAGAGGAACGGCAGCGCCACCGGCAGCACCTCCGGCGCCACCTGCAGGGTCACCTTCAGCCGGTCGCCGAAGCGGGCCCCGGCCAGCGCCAGATACTGCTGGACGGAGCGCAACTCCTCGGCGAGCGTGGTGAAGTCGCCGTGCCGCCGGAAGGAGTACCGGGTGAAGTCCGCGAACTCCAGCAGCAGTTCCCGCGCGTGCTCCGGATCGGTGCGGACGAACGAGGCGATCGCGGCCAGCGAGTTGAAGATGAAGTGCGGGGAGATCTGCGCCCGCAGCGCCTTGATCTCCGCCTCCATCAGCCGGGTCCGCGAGCGGTCCAGCTCGGACAGCTCCAGCTGTACGGACACCCACCGGGCGACCTCCGTCGCGGCCCGCACCAGTACCGCGGACTCCCGCGACCCGTACGCCACCAGCGCGCCCAGCATCCCGTCCTCGCCGGTGAGCGGGGCCACCACCGCCCACTTCAGCGGGCAGTCGGGCCGCTGGCACTCGGTCCGCACGCTCTGGCTGCGCCCCGACTCCAGCATCACCGCCACCCGGGCCATCGCCCGCCGCTCGTGGTGCTCGGCGCCCGGCCCGTCCCAGGCCAGCACCGACTCCCGGTCCGTGAGGCACAGGGCCTCCGTGCCCAGCAGCGAACGCAGCCGCCGGGCGGCCTTGCGCGCGGCGTCCTCGGTGAGCCCGGCGCGCAGCGGGGGAGCGGCCAGCGAAGCCGTGTGCAGGGTGTGGAACGTGGCCCGCTCCACCGGCGTCCCGAGGTCCAGCCCGGCCGCCCGTTCACCGCGCCGGGCGTTCCGGCGCCCCGCCGCCCAGCCCGTCGCCAGCAGCAGGACCGCACCCGCCACCGCCAGCAGGGCGGGCACGGCCGGACACACCCCGCTCACCGCGGAACCTCCCCCTCGCTCCGCCGGGGGGACTCCCACGCCCGCTCCACGGCAACGTTCTCCGGAAGGTGCAGCCGGGCCAGGGTGGCCGCAGTCCCGGCCGGGACCCGCGACCGGGTGGCCAGCGACACCGCGACCATCGTCACGAACCCGAGCGGCACCGACCACACCGCCGGCCACGCCAGCAGCGTGTGCAACCAGCCCGCCGGAGCCAGACCCGTCCGGGTCGCCAGTACCGCGCTCAGCGCCGCCCCGCCGCCGGTGACCAGACCCGCCACCGCCCCGGGCGGGGTCAGCCCGCGCCACCAGATGCCCAGCACCAGCAGCGGACAGAACGACGACGCCGACACGGCGAAGGCCAGGCCCACCGCATCCGCCACCGGCACCTCCGTCGCCGCCACGCTCCCGCCCAGCGGCACCAGGATCGCCACGAGCACCGCCGAACGGAAGCTGCGCACCCCGCGGGCCGGCAGCACGTCCTGGTGGAGCACCCCGGCCACCGCCATCGTCAGCCCCGAAGCGGTCGAGAGGAACGCCGCGAAGGCGCCCCCCGCCAGCAGCGCCCCCAGCAGCTCGCCGAGCAGCCCGCCCAGCATCCGCTCGGGCAGCACCAGCACCGCCGCGTCCGCGTCGCCGGTCAGGGCGAGTTCGGGGGCGTAGATCCGGCCCAGCGCCCCGTACACCGGCGGCAGCAGGTAGAAGGCGCCGACCAGGCCGAGCACGACCAGTGTGGTGCGCCGCGCGGCCCGGCCGTTGGGGCTGGTGTAGAAGCGCACCGCCACGTGCGGCAGGCCCATCGTGCCGAGGAAGGTGGCCAGGATCAGCCCGTAGGTGGCGTACAGCCGGTGCTCCGGGCGGTCCCCGGACAGCGGCTCCGACCAGCTGGACACCCCGAGTCCGGCTTCCGCACGGGTGTCCGGGACGGGCGTGCCCGGGACGAACTCCAGCCGCGCGTCCGCCCGTACGGAATGCGCGCCGGGGGCCAGGGTCAGCGGGACCGCCACGTAGCCGTGCCCGTCCACCTGCCCGGTCACCGTCACCGTCAGCGGCTCGTCCAGGGACAGCCGCACGTCCTCCGCGAGGGTCACCGAAGTGTGCTCCCGGAAGACCGCCGGGGCGTCGAACGTGGCCCGCGGCGCCCCGTCCCCGGCCCAGGCGGCGAGCAGGAAGAAGGCCGGGACCAGCAGGGCGGCGAGTTTGAGCCAGTACTGGAAGGCCTGCACGAAGGTGATGCTCCGCATCCCGCCGGCGGCCACCGCCGCGCTCACCACGAAGGCCACGACCAGCCCGCCGACCCAGTGCGGGGCCCCGGTCAGGATCTCCAGCGTCAGCCCGGCGCCCTGCAGTTGCGGCAGCAGGTACAGCCAGCCCACCCCGACCACGAACAGCACCGCGATCCGCCGCACCGCCTGCGACTCCAGCCGGGCCTCGGCGAAGTCGGGCAGCGTGTACGCGCCGGAGCGCCGCAGGGGGGCCGCCACCAGCGCGAGCAGCACCACGTACCCGGCCGTGTAGCCCACCGGATACCAGAGCATCGCGGGCCCCTGGAGCAGCACCAGCCCGGCCACCCCGAGGAAGGACGCGGCCGAGAGGTACTCCCCGCTGATGGCCGCCGCGTTGAGCCGGGGCCCCACCGTGCGCGAGGCCACGTAGAAGTCGGAGGTGGTCCGGGATATGCGCAGGCCCAGCGCGCCGACCAGGACGGTGACGACCACGACGACGGCGACCGCGGTCAGCGCGTACGTCTGGTTCACCGATCGGGTCCTTCGGCGCAGGGGAGGGGAGCGGAGACCGGAGTCTACGCACGAGCCCGGACGTGGCAACAGGCACGATCCAGCCCTGCGGTGCCCGTGCCCGGGCTTCGCCCGGGACCCCGCGCCGCCCGTGGATCAGACGGCCGGGTCGCGGTGCTCGGCGCAGTCCCGCAGGGCGATCTCCAGCTCCACGTACGACTCCTCGGCGCGCCGGAAGGCCAGCGTCAGGGCCGCCTCCGCACGCGGCGGCACCTGCTCGCGGACGCCCTCGCGGGCCTCGTACAGGATGTCGGCCCAGCGGGCGGCCGCACTGCGCAGCCGGGCCAGCAGCGCCTCGGCCTCGGCGGGCCCGGCGGGCCGGGTACGGGGCAGTCCGCGCAGGGTGTCGACCAGCGCCTGGATCTCGGACATCTCGCTCCTCCCGCGCCGGAAGATCCACGATACGCAGGCGTGCCGGCGGTGGCGGGCCGTTCACCCCGCCGGTGCGGCCGACGGCTCCGGCGGATCGCCGTACGTCCCTCCCGGCGCGACGAACGGCGCCCGCGCGCGCCGGACGGTCGGGCGCCGGCGGACGGGCGGCCCGTACCGGCTCCGCCGGCGGCCGCTTTCAGCCAGTGGCCTGCCGCATCAGGAGGTCCCGCAGCTCCCGCGCGTGCCTGCGGCTGACCTGGAGCTCCGCCGCCCCGACCCGGACGCTGGTCGTGCCCGCGTCCAGCCGGATCTCGTCGATCCGCGACAGCGCCACCAGATGGCGGCGGTGGATCCGCACGAACCCGCGCGCCGCCCAGCGCTCCTCCAGCGTGGACACGGGGATCCGGACCAGATGGCTGCCCTCGTCGGTGTGCAGGCGGGCGTAGTCGCCCTGCGCCTCGACGTAGGCGATGTCGGCGATCGCCACGAAGCGGGTCACCCCGCCCAGTTCGACCGCGATCTGCTCCGGGGCGCGGTCGGCGACCGTGACCCCGGCGGCCGGGCGGCGCGGCGCCGCCACGGCCGACGGGCTCGCCGCCGCTTCGGCGGCCACCGGCGCCTCCTCGGCGCGGCCCAGCTGCGCGCAGGCCCGCCGGACGGCCTCGGCCAGCCGCTGGGGGCGCACCGGTTTGAGGACGTAGTCCACGGCCTTCAGGTCGAAGGCCTGTACGGCGAAACCCTCGTGGGCGGTGACGAACACGATCAGCGGCGGTTGCGCGAACCCGGCCAGCAGCCGGGCGATGTCCAGACCGGTCAGCCCGGCCATGTGGATGTCGAGGAAGACCACGTCGATGCCGTCGGCCCCGTCCGGTCCGGACTCCAGCGCCCGGGTGACCCGGCGCAGGGCCTCGGTGGCGTCCGAGGCGCCCTCCGCGCTGAGCACGCGGGGGTCCGAGCGCAGCAGGTAGAGGAGTTCCTCCAGGAGCGGCTTCTCGTCGTCGACGGCCAGTACGCGCAGCATGGCGCCGAGTCTAGATACCGGCGCGCCGCGGCGGAACGGGGCGCGGCCCCCGCCCCGGGGGACGGAGGCAGGGGCCGCGCGAACCGTGGTGGGGGCCCGGAGGGGTCTTGGAGCCGTCCCGGGACTACTGGACGGTGATGAGCTTGCCCTCGGGGGAGACGGCGTACCACGTGCCGCCCACGCCCTGGCCGTTGATGTCGCCGGGCTTCTTGTCGCCGGAGAAGGTGTAGACGGGCCAGCAGTCGACGGTCTGCTGCTTCTTGCCGTCCGGGCGGTCCAGGACCAGGTAGTTCTTCTCGACGATGCCCTTGGCGTTCGCCTTGTCCACCGGCGGGACGACCGGCCACTTGGTCAGGCAGTCGCCGACGCACTTGGAGACCATCGGCCACGCGGTGTCCGGCTTGAACCGGTAGACGGTCATGCCCTTGCCGTCGACGATGTGGTCACCCAGCTTCGGGTCCTTCGCCACGGAGAGCCCCGCGGACGCCTCGGCCGCCGCACCCGCCTCGGGCGCGGCCGCCTCGGGCGCGCCGGCAGCGGGCGCCGCCGCCTTCGCGGCCTTCTTTCCGTCCGGCGCGAACGCGAACCACACTCCGCCGACGCCCTGGCCGTTGAAGTCGCCCGCCTTGGCGTCCTTGTTGAAGCGGTACGCGGGCCAGCCGGCCACCGTCAGCTGCTTGCTGCCGTCGCTGCGCACGACCTCGCCGAGCAGCGAGGGGTCCATGCCCGCCGCGGCGGTGGCATCGCCGGCGGCGACCACCGGCCAGGTCTTCTCGCAGTCCCCGTCGCAGTTCGACTTCGGCGGCTTGGCCGTGTCCTTGTCGAAGCGGTAGAGGGTGAGCCCCGCGCTGTCGGTGAGCACCGCGCCGAGCTGGTCGTTGTTCGCGATGGCCAGCTGCCCGCCGGGCTTGGCGCCCGATCCCGCGTCCGCGGCGGGGGCCCCGTATGCGCCGTCCGCGGCGGGAGCCTGGGAGCCCTGGGCGGAGGCGGCACCGGCCGGCTGGGCCGAGTCGGCCGCCTTGTCGTCGGACGGACCGCAGGCGGTCGCGGCGAGGACGACGGCCATCGCGACCGCGGCAAGGGTGGTTCCGCGCTTCATGCCCATCTTGATCTCTCCCACGTGTGATGTGTCTGTCGTGCCGTCGCCTCGGCGGCGGCAACTGTGCTCAGGACACGCCCTGTTGGCAGGGATCTGTTCAAGGGGACCGGTGTGGGCTGTTTCACTCACCCCGCGCCGAACCCGGCGCGCCGCAGAGCCGTGGCCACAGCGAGGCCGAGGACCTGGTGTCCGCTGTCGTTGGGGTGCAGCCCGTCCGCCAGGTGCTCGGGACCGAGCAGGTCCCGGCCCGGGAGGACGGCGAGCCGGTCGTCCCCGGCGGCGATCCGGTCCCGGGTGGCGCGCTCCATCGCGTCGCGCAGGGCGCCCAGGGTGGCGCCGAGCTTGTTCGGGGTGCGCTCCGCGTCGGGCCGCAGCACCGGCGAGACCAGCAGCAGCGGGGTCCGCGGGTGGCCCTGCCGGACCAGCTCGAGGAAGGCGCGCGTGGTCTCGTACAGCAGGGGCGCCGAGAAGGGCACCCGGGACCAGCAGTTGGTGCCGAAGGCGAGGGTGAGGACGTCGGCGGGCAGGCCCGCGAGCTGCTCGGCGGTGGTGAGCTCGCCGCGCGCGGCGCCCGCGTAGCCGAGGTTGACGGTGTCCCAGCCGAGTGCGCGGCCGGTGACCGAGGGCCAGCCGTGCGCGGGGCGGGTGGACCACCAGCCCTCGGTGATGGAGTCGCCGTGCACCACCCAGCGCGGGGCGGGCGGCGCCGGGGCGAGGGGGCCGCCGATCCCGCGCAGGCCGAGGACCAGCGGGGACTGGGTCTCGGGCGGGTGGATGGTGAACGGGCCGTTGCCGCCCCCCAGCTCGATCCGTACGACGGCCTCCGCGGCCGGTTCGGTGAAGACCTCGGCGACCACCCCGTGCCGGTCCCACAGGGCGAAGCCGTGCGCGAGGTCGCGCAGGGCGTCGGTGGGGCCGGGCAGGGTCGCCCGGTAGCGGATCTCCACCGCCCGCGCGCTCTCGGTGGTGAACTCCAGCCGGACCCCGATGGGCAGGGTGGCCCGCTCGCCGGTGTCCCAGGGCAGCCGCATGGTGTCCGCCGGGTCGGCCCGCACCGGCCGCCCCTTGTCCAGCCAGGCGACCCCGCGCAGGAAGGGCTGCGGATCCTGCCACGGCCACTGCTGGTCAGCGCCCGGTCTGCTCACGCTTCGCCTCCGATCGTGTCCACCGTCCCGGTCCGGGGTCCTTCGGTCCCGCTCGGATCCTTCGGTCCCGCTCGCGGTCTCGGCGACCCGTACCCCGTGCAGGCCCGGATCCACCGCCTCCGGTCGCACCAATGCCGTCAGGCGGCACGCTGCGACACGTCTGACGAAGTGTCAAGAAACGGGGTTCAGAGAGCGCTGCGCAGCGATCGATCATCCGCACGCAACAAAGGACCATCCCGGACAGATCCGCGCAACGATCGTGCGCCAATGTGCAAGGATGGTGCATTACGGGCGCTATCACTCAGCTCGTAGGCTCACTCGCTGTACGTGGAGTGGCGGATCGCCAGCTCGGCGGTCCTCCCATGCTCAGGCCCTTCCCCCGTCGGGCCCTGTCCTGCTCCGGATCGTCGCGGTCGACGCCTCATCCCCGACCTCCCCGATCCGCAGTGACAAGGAGTCCCCTCGTGCTCGACCACGGCCAGGCGCCACCGCTCGCCACGAAGCCCGTCAACCCGCTGCTCCGCCGCAAGCCGGTGGAGCAGCTGGTCGCCGAGGGCGGCCAGGGTGAGGGCGGAGCGCTGAAGCGCTCGCTCACCATGTGGCAGCTGACCATGATCAGCATCGGCGCCACCCTGGGCACCGGCATCTTCGTCGTCCTCGGCGAGGCCACCCCGATCGCCGGCCCGGCCGTCTTCATCGCGTTCATCATCGCGGGCCTGACCGCGCTGTTCTCGGCGCTCTCCTACGCCGAGCTCGCGGGCTCCATCCCCGTCTCGGGCTCCTCGTACTCGTACGCCTACGCCACCATGGGCGAGCTCATAGCCTGGGTCTGCGGCTGGTGCCTGATCCTCGAGTACGGGGTCTCCGTCGCGGCCGTCGCCGTCGGCTGGGGCCAGTACCTCAACGAGCTCCTCGACGGGACCCTCGGCATCACCATCCCCGAGGGCTTCTCCGCCCCGCTGGGCGAGGGCGGCTACATCAACATGCCGGCCCTGGTCGTGGTCCTGCTCTGCATGGTCTTCCTGCTGCGCGGGGCCAAGGAGAGCGCCCGGATCAACTCGATCATGGTCGCCGTCAAGATCGTGACGCTGGTGCTCTTCTGCGTCATCGGCTTCATGGGCATCAAGGCCGGCAACTACACCCCGCTGGCCCCGCTCGGCGTCACCGCCATCAGCACCGCCGCCTCCATGCTCTTCTTCTCGTACATCGGCTTCGACGCCGCCTCCACCGCCGGTGAGGAAGCCAAGAACCCGAAGAAGGACCTGCCGCGCGCGATCATGCTCTCGCTCGCCATCGTCACCGCGATCTACTGCCTCGTCGCCCTGGTCGCCGTCGGCGCCATGCCGTGGCAGGAGTTCGAGGGCAGCGAGGCCGCCCTGGCCCAGATCATGGAGAACGTCACCGGACACTCCTTCTGGAGCGTCATCCTGGCCGCGGGCGCCGTCGTCGCCATCGCCAGCGTCGTCTTCGCCGTCCTCTACGGCCAGACCCGCATCCTCTTCGCCATGTCCCGCGACGGCCTGATGCCCAAGGCGTTCGCCAAGGTCGACCCGAAGAGCGGCACCCCCCGCGTCAACACGATCATCGTCTCCCTCTTCTGCGGACTGCTCGCCGCCTTCATCCCGCTGGGCGAGCTGGCCAACGCCACCAGCATCGGCACGCTCTTCGCGTTCGCCCTGGTCAACGTGGCCGTCATCATCCTGCGCCAGACCCGCCCGGAGATGAACCGCACCTTCAAGGTCGCGCTCTTCCCGGTCACCCCGATCGTGGGCTTCCTCCTCTGCGCCTACCTGATGACCGAGCTGCCCGGAATCACCTGGCTGGTCTTCGGTGGCTGGATGGTCGCCGGGCTCGTGATCTACTTCTTCTACGGCATGCGCCGCTCCAGCCTGGCCACTGTGGCCGCCCTGGCCGCCACGGCCGAGGAGGTCGCTGAATAGAAGTGATTCACCCCCCGTGCGACTGAACGATCTCGACGAACGCATCGTGCACGCCCTCGCCGAGGATGCCCGCCGCTCCTACGCGGACATCGGCTCCGAGGTCGGGCTCTCCGCTCCCGCCGTGAAGCGGCGCGTGGACCGGCTGCGCGCCGAAGGCGCCATCACCGGCTTCACCGTCCGCGTGGACCCCGCCGCCATGGGCTGGGAGACCGAGGGCTTCATCGAGATCTACTGCCGCCACAACACCTCGCCGGACGACATCCGGCGAGGACTGGAGCGCTACCCCGAGGTGGTGTCCGCGTCGACCGTCACCGGCGACGCGGACGCCCTCGTCCAGATCTTCGCCTCCGACATGAGGCACTTCGAGCGGGTCCTGGAGCGCATCGCGGGGGAGCCCTTCGTGGAGCGCACCAAGTCGGTGCTGGTCCTCTCGCCCCTGCTGCGCCGCTTCACCTCCGGCGCCCCGGCGTAGCCCCTCCCCGGCTGCGGACGTGGAGTGGAGGTGGCCCGGGCGGCCGATGCCGGCCGGGCCCGGGCCACCGCCCCACGTCTAAGCCCGCGCCGCCAGGGTCATCCCCGCCGGACCCTGGAGCGCGTGGCGCTCCTCCTCCGTGAGGCCGCCCCAGACGCCGAACGGCTCGCGGGTCCGCAGCGCGTGCTCCAGGCAGGCCGTCCGGACCGGGCAGGCGGCGCAGACCCGCTTGGCGGCGGCGTCCCGCTCCTCGCGGTCCTCGCCCCGCTCACCGGCGGGATGGAAGAAGCGGCCGGACCCCAGGTCCCGGCAGGCCGCCCTGGTCTGCCACTGCCAGGAGTGGTGGACGGCGCCGGGCAGGCGCGACACGTCGGTCATGACGGTTCCTTTCTTCGGGATGTCCCGCGTGTGACCGCTCGCCGCCCCTTGAAACACCGCCACGCCCGGTACGTGCCCGGGCGCCCCCGGATCAGGCCTCGCGGGCCGGTGTCCGCAGGCCCAGGAAGAGCGGGCGGCGGCGCAGCGTGAAGCCCATCGACTCGTAGAGCCGGACGGCGCCGGTGTTCTCCGCCGCCGCGTGCAGGAACGGGCTGTCGCCGCGCTCGCGGACCGACGCCGCGACCGCCCGTATCAGCCGGCCGGCCAGACCCCGGCCCCGGTGGTCCGGGTGGGTGCACACCGCGCTGATCTCCGACCAGCCGGCCGGCCGCATCCGCTCCCCGGCCATCGCGACGAGCCTGCCCTCGTGGCGGATCCCGAGGTACGTGCCCAGCTCGACCGTCCGGTCCAGGAACGGGCCCGGCCGGGTCAGCCCGACCAGCTCCAGCATCTCCGGTACGTCACCGCGGCCCAGCGGGACCGCCTCCGGCGCGCCCTCCGCCCGCACCCCCCGGCCCTCCAGCTGCAGGCCCGGCACGCTCACCCGCGTCTCCCACTCCGGCGGCGGGGTCGGCAGCCCGGTCACCCAGACCTCCCGACCCGGCCCCACCAGTGCGGCCAGGTCCGCCCACGCCAGCGGATCCGCCGGGTCGGCGAGCGCCGCGAAGGGGGACGTGTCCAAGGTGTACCGGCCGGCCAGCCCCGCGGGCCCCAGCTCGGCGAAACCGCGGTGCGTTCCGGTCAGTGCGGCCCAGACGGGATTGTCGAGTACGGCGCTGTCGGACCGGGTGCCGGTCTCGGGGGACATGGCTGCGGGACTCCTTGCGTGGGGCGGCGGCGATCGTCCGCGACCGCCTTCTTGACGGCCCCGGGCGCCGCCACGAGACTGCGGGGGACGGCCACGACGGACCGAGCCCGCCGCGGGAAGCCTAACCACCGCGAAGCGGGCCGCCGAGGACAGGACGGGGGGTGGAGGACCGGTGAACACGCCCCGGACCCCGGAAGCGGGAGTTCCGACCCTGCGGCGCTGGTGGCTGACCCGGCGCCTGCACATCGACCTCCTGCGGGTGTGCAGCGCATTCGGCCCGCGCGGCTGACCCCCCTCAGAGACGAGTGACCCGGACCGGGCGTGCGCCACGCCGCCCGGAGCGCAGCCCTGCGCAGCACCGCCCCGCCCGAGGCGGAGCCCTGCTGCCCGGGGCGCCACGCCGGCCCGGCCGCACTGCGCCCGGGCCACCGCCCGCGCCGCCCCAGGAGAGTCATGTCCCACACCGTCCTGCCCCACACCGTCCTGCCCCGCACCGGCCCGGCCCCGATGCGGCCGCGCAGGGCGGGGGCCGGGTTCTCCCCCGTCCCGCACCGCTACCGCCTCTACCTCCGTGCCGACTGTCCGCGCTCCCGGCGGGTGGCCGCGGCCCTCGCCGCGCTGGGCATCGAGGACTCCGTCGCCACCACGGTCCTCGGCACCGGCACCGAGGCCGGCAGCCTCGTCGGCACCGGGACCGGCTGCGGCACCGAGGCGGCCGGCCACACCGCGCTGCGCCTCGCGTACGAGGCCGCCGGCCACCACTTCGACGGCACCCTGACCGTCCCGGCCCTCGTCGACACCTGGAGCGGCCGCGTCGTCTCCGACCACACCCCCGACATCCTCGACGACCTGCACTTCCTGGCCGGCCACCCGGCCTTCCGCAAGGCCTCGTAGGAGGGGCCCGACGAGGGGGTCCCGGGCGGTCCTCACGGGTTCCCCGGGAGCCCCCGAAGGTCCCGCGCAACGAATCGCCGCACCCCTCCCGGAAGACGCAACGAATCGATGCGCGCAGCGCAACGGTCACGGCTTGTCCGGGTACGACGCGCGAACGTACCTTCGTATGACCCCACCCCTCCTGTCACAGAGGTAGCCCATGCCTGCGCTGCGCACCGCCCTCCTCCAGAGCTCCGGAGTTCTCGGCGACACCGCCCAGAACCTCAAGGCGCTCGACGAGGCGGCGGCGAACGCCGCGCAGGGCGGGTCCGGGCTCCTCGTCACCTCGGAGATGTTCCTGACCGGCTACGCGCTGGACCTCCAGGACATCCCCGGGCTCGCCGAACCCGCCGACGGCCCGTCCGCCGCCGCCATCGGCGAGATCGCCCGCCGCCACGGCATCGCCGTCCTGTACGGCTACCCGGAGCGCGCGGACGGCGCCGTCTACAACGCGGCACAGCTCATCGGCCCCGACGGGGTGCGGCTCGCGAACTACCGCAAGACCCACCTCTTCGGCTGCTTCGAACAGGACGCCTTCACCCCCGGCGACACCCCCGTCGTCCAGGCGGACCTCGACGGCCTCCGCATCGGCATCATGATCTGCTACGACGTGGAGTTCCCCGAGAACGTCCGGGCGCACGCGCTCGCCGGCACCGACCTCCTCCTGGTGCCGACCGCGCAGATGCACCCGTTCCAGTTCGTCGCCGAACAGCTCGTCCCCGTACGGGCCTTCGAGAACCAGATGTACATCGCGTACGTCAACCGCACCGGCCCGGAAGGCGAGTTCGAGTTCGTCGGACTCAGCTGCCTGGCGAGCCCCGACGGGGTCACCCGGACCCGGGCCGGCCGCGGCGAGGAGATGGTGTTCGGCGAGGCCGACCCCGAGCTGCTGGCCGCGTCGCGCGAGAACAACCCCTACCTGCGCGACCGCCGCCCCGGGCTCTACGCCTCCCTCGTCTAAGACCTCTTCCCCCAGCCCTGCCGCAAGGAGACGTACCCCCATGACGTCCACGGTGCCCACCACCGCCGTCCCGCACAGCGACGGACAGCCGCCGATCACCATGTTCGGCCCGGACTTCCCGTACGCGTACGACGACTTCCTCGCCCACCCGGCGGGGCTCGGCCAGATACCCGCGACCGAGCTCGGCACCGAGGTCGCCGTCATCGGCGGCGGGCTGTCCGGCATCATCTCGGCCTACGAGCTGATGAAGATGGGCCTCAAGCCCGTCGTCTACGAGGCCGACCAGATCGGCGGCCGGCTGCGCACCGTCGGCTTCGAGGGCGCCGGCACCGAGGAACTGACCGCGGAGATGGGCGCCATGCGCTTCCCGCCGTCCTCCACGGCCCTGCAGCACTACATCGACCTCGTCGGCCTGGTCACCGAGCCCTTCCCGAACCCGCTCGCCGAGGCCACCCCCTCGACGGTCGTGGACCTCAAGGGCGAGACCCACTACGCCGAGACCATCGCCGACCTCCCGCAGGTCTACCGCGACGTCGCCGCCGCGTGGAACGCCTGCCTCGACGAGGGCGCCGACTTCTCCGACATGAACACCGCGATGCGCGAGCGGGACGTCCCGCGCATCCGCGAGATCTGGGCCAAGCTCGTCGAGAAGCTCGACGACGAGACCTTCTACGGCTTCCTCTGCAAGTCCGAGGCCTTCCAGTCCTTCCGCAAGCGCGAGATCTTCGGCCAGGTGGGCTTCGGCACCGGCGGCTGGGACACCGACTTCCCGAACTCCATCCTGGAGATCCTGCGCGTCGTCTACACCGAGGCCGACGACCACCACCGCGGCATCGTGGGCGGCTCGCAGCAGCTGCCGCTGCGCCTGTGGGAGCGCGAGCCCGAGAAGATCGTGCACTGGGCCCAGGGCACGTCCCTGTCCACCCTGCACGACGGCACCCCGCGCCCGGCGGTGACCCGCCTGCACCGCACGGCCGGCAACCGCATCACGGTCACCGACTCCTCCGGCGACATCCGCACGTACCGCGCCGCGATCTTCACGGCCCAGTCCTGGATGCTGCTGTCGAAGATCGAGTGCGACGACACGCTCTTCCCGATCGACCACTGGACGGCGATCGAGCGCACCCACTACATGGAGAGCTCGAAGCTCTTCGTCCCCGTCGACCGCCCCTTCTGGCTCGACAAGGACGAAGAGACCGGCCGCGACGTCATGTCGATGACCCTCACGGACCGCATGACCCGCGGCACGTACCTGCTGGACAACGGCCCGGACAAGCCCGCCGTCATCTGCCTCTCGTACACCTGGTGCGACGACAGCCTGAAGTGGCTGCCGCTGTCCGCGAACGAGCGGATGGAGGTCATGCTGAAGTCCCTCGGCGAGATCTACCCGAAGGTCGACATCCGACGCCACGTCATCGGCAACCCGGTCACCGTGTCCTGGGAGAACGAGCCCTACTTCATGGGCGCGTTCAAGGCCAACCTCCCGGGCCACTACCGCTACCAGCGCCGCCTGTTCACCCACTTCATGCAGGACCGCCTCCCCGAGGACAAGCGCGGCATCTTCCTCGCGGGCGACGACATCTCCTGGACGGCCGGCTGGGCCGAGGGCGCGGTCCAGACCGCCCTCAACGCCGTCTGGGGCGTCATGCACCACCTCGGCGGCTCCACGGACGCCACCAACCCTGGCCCGGGCGACGTCTACGACGACATCGCCCCGGTCGAACTCCCGGAGGACTGACCCTCCCGGCCCCCGATCACGGGCCGCCGCCCCGCGAACGTCAGCACGCGGGCCGGCGGCCCGTTCTCATGCCCGCCGTCTCCGGACCAGCCGCCACTGCTCCGCCCGGGCGGCGGCGATGCGGGGATCGTGCGGGCCCTCCCGGACGGCGAGGCCCACCCCGCAGCCCGCGCAGAGCCGGTGGACCAGCGTCCCGCCGTGCCAGGTCACCGTGCCCCGGCCCGCCGGGCAGACGGGGCAGTGCGGCAGGGCTCCCGGCGGGGCGCGCAGGATGCGTGCCGTCACGGCCGCGAGCGGTTCGGCGGGGTGGAAGCCCGGGTCGGGGCACCACAGCGCGCGGCGCGGCTCCGGCGGCTCCGGGACCCGCACCCCGGCGAGCCTCTGCACCCGGCGCGCGCCCTTCCAGGCCCGGAACGCGGCGAACCAGACCTCCCGCGCCGCGTGCAGCTCCTCGACGGCCCGCCTGGGCGACGCCGCCCGGGGCGTGCCCGGGCGGGCGGGTCAGGCCCGGCTCGGGGAGCGGCCCGCTTCCGAGGGCGTCCTGACGGGGGTCAGCAGGCAGCGGCCGACCAGGCCCACGCCCGCGTCGAGGGAGTCCGCGAACTCCTCGGCCAGTTCCGGCGCCCGGCGCAGCGTCCACAGCAGCCGGGCCGCCGACCAGGCCCCGGCCCGGGCGCGCTCCAGGCTCCACGAGCCGACCAGGTGGGTCAGCGGGTCGGCGATCTCCAGGAGGTCCGGGCCCGGCATCAGGTCCTCCCGGATGTGCTCCTCCAGCGAGACCAGCGTGTCGCCGATCCGGTCGAAGTCCGCCTCCAGGGCCCGCGGTTCGCAGTCCAGCTCACCGCAGGTGGCCACCACGGCGAGCGCCAGGTCGTGCCCGATGTGCGCGTTGATCCCGGCCAGCGCGTGCTGGAGCGGCCGGATCCCGGGGTGGCGGCGGTACTGCAGCAGCGGGCGCCAGCAGGCCGGGGCCCGGTCCGCCTCCACCGCCGTCAGGTACCGCTCCGCGAACCGCACGCTGAGGGTTGCCGCCCGCCGGGGCGCCGGGAAGCACCCGTGCTCGATCCGATGGTGCAGGGTCTCCGTCACCGTCAGGTAGACCCGGTTGAAGACGGCGACACCGTCCTGCGGCGGCAGCCGCTCGTCCAGGGCGCGCATCCGCGCCAGCACCGCTTCCATGGGAGGCAGAGTCGCAGGCGCCGCCGCGGAACCGGGGAACTTGGCCGTACGCTTCCCCGATTCGGGCGAAACCCCGTCAACGGGGCTTGTCCTGCGCCTCCCCGTCGGCGTCGTAGGCGGAAGTGCCCGCGTCGAGCAGGGGCTCCTGCGGCTTCAGGTGGGCAGGGGCGAAGTGGCGCAGCGCGTGGTAGCCCGCGATCACCACGATCGTGCCCAGCGCGATGCCGCCCAGCTCGAAGCTGTCGGTGATCTGCAGCTTCACACCGCCGACGCCGATGATGATGCCCGCCGCGGCCGGCACCAGGTTCAGCGGATTGCGCAGGTCCACCCGGCCGTTGATCCAGATCTGGGCGCCGAGCAGGCCGATCATGCCGTACAGGATGACGGTGATGCCGCCGAGGACGCCGCCCGGGATCGCGGCGACGACCGCGCCGAACTTGGGGCACAGACCGAAGAGCAGCGCGAAGCCCGCCGCCGCCCAGTAGGCAGCCGTGGAGTAGACCCGGGTGGCCGCCATGACGCCGATGTTCTCGGAGTACGTGGTGTTGGGCGGGCCGCCGACCGCCGTGGACAGCATCGACGCGGCGCCGTCCGCCGCGATGGCCGTGCCCAGCTCGTCGTCAAGCGGGTCGCCGGTCATCTCGCCCACGGCCTTGATGTGCCCCGCGTTCTCGGCGATCAGCGCGATCACCACGGGCAGGGCGATCAGGATCGCGGACCACTCGAAGGACGGCCCGTGGAAGGTCGGCAGTCCGATCCAGTCGGCCTTCGCGACCCCGGAGAGGTCCAGGCGCCAGTGGTCCACGGCCGCCTCCCCGCCCACCGTCGAGTGGATCTTCCCGAAGAGCAGGTCGAAGAGCCAGGAGATCGCGTACCCGAAGACCAGCCCGAGGAAGATCGCGATGCGCGACCAGAAACCACGCAGGCAGACCACGGCGAACCCGGTGAACAGCATGGTCAGCAACGCCGTCCACTGGTCCTGCGGCCAGTACGTCGACGCCGTCACCGGAGCCAGGTTGAATCCGATCAGCATCACCACCGCACCCGTCACGATGGGCGGCATCGCCGTGTGGATGATGCGCGCGCCGAAGCGCTGCACCGCGAGACCGGCCAGGAACAGCGCCACGCCGACGACGAACACGGAGCCCGTGACGACCGCGCTGTCCCCGCCCGAGGCCCGGATCGCCGCCGCGACGCCGACGAAGGACAGCGAACAGCCCAGGTACGAGGGGACCCGGCCGCGCGTCGCCAGCAGGAAGATCACCGTCGCGACGCCGGACATCATGATGGCCAGGTTCGGATCCAGGCCCATCAGGACCGGCGCGACGAAGCTCGCGCCGAACATCGCCACGACATGCTGGGCGCCCAGCCCGGCGGTCCGCGGCCACGACAGCCGCTCCTCCGGCCGCACCACCGCGCCGGGGGCGGGGGTCCGCCCGTCTCCGTGCAGGGTCCAGCCCACGCCGAGGCCCATGTGCCACTCCTCTTCTCCGGACGGCCGCAGCGCCGGCCGTTCACACGTCGAGGCCGCAGGGCACGGATCGTGCCGCTGCGGCCAGTCGACATGTTACGGCCGGATATCGATGGGTTCGTCCCGATCGGCCGGACCGGCCTTCTCGCCGGTCCCGCCCCCAGACTGCCCCACCGGCGGGCGCTGGCGCAGTACCGCGGCGCCCCCGACCAGCGCGAAGGCCAGCAGCGTGACCAGACCGAAGGACACCACCAGCGAGCTCGCGTCGGCAACCGCGCCGATCGCCGACGGCGCGATCAGCCCCGAGGTGTACGTGATCGTCGCGACGCCCGCGATGGCCTGCGCAGGGGCCGGCCCGCTGCGCGCCGCGGCCGCGAAGGCCAGCGGGACCACCACCGCGATGCCGAGGCCGATCATCCCGAAGCCGGCCATGGCCGCCCCCGGATGCCGCACGAGCACCACGAGCAGCCCGCCCGCGGTGGCCAGTACGCCGCCCGCCCGGACCGTGCGCACCGGCCCGAACCGGTCCACCACCCGGTCCCCGGCGAGCCGGGCCACGGCCATCGTGAGCGCGAAGGCCGTGGTGGAGGCGGCCGCCAGGCCGGCGTCGGTGTGCAGCACGTCCCGCAGGTAGACCGCCGACCAGTCCAGGCTCGCACCCTCCGCGAAGACCGCGCAGAACCCGATGGCCCCGATGAGCAGCGCGGACCTCGGCGGCAGTGCGAAGTGCGGCGGCGCCTGCGCCTCCCCGTCGCTCCTCAGGTCCAGCACTCCCTGTACGGCGACCAGCCCGGCCGCGGTGAGGGCGAGCGCGGCGACCAGGTGGTGCAGGCGGGCGTCGGCCCCGCCGTGCGCGGCGACCGTGCCGGCGGCCGAGCCGAGCAGCGCGCCCACGCTCCACATGCCGTGCAGCGAGGACATGATCGAGCGGCGCAGCCGGTTCTCGGTCTCCACGCCCAGCGCGTTCATCGCCACGTCCGACATGCCGGAGGTGGCCCCGTAGACGAAGAGGGCGAAGCAGAGGGCGGGGAGGTTCGGCGCGATGCTCGGGAGGATCAGGGAGAGGGTCCACAGCGCCAGCAGCGCCCGCAGCGCGGAGCGGGCGCCGAACCGGTGGTTGATCCGCCCGGCCAGCGGCATCGCGAGCGCCGCACCGAGGGCGGGGAAGGCGAGTGCGAGCCCCAGGGTGCCCGCGCTGAGCTGGGCGTGGTCCTGGATCCAGGGGATGCGGGTGGCGAAGGAGCCGGTCACCGCGCCGTGGGCGCAGAAGACGGCGGCGATGGCGAAACGGGCATGGCGCAGGCGCGCCGGGCTGAGGTCGTGGTCCCCGGTCATGACAAATAAACTATCAGGGACCCTGCCTGATAGATGACGGCTTCGACTCCCTAGGATGGGCGCCGTGACTTCCGCCCACGCCCCGGTACCGTCCCCCGCCTCGCCCAGTACGGCCCGGGCCATCAACGACCGCCTCGCCCTGCACCTCCTCCAGGAGTCCGGACCGCTGACGGCCGCCCAGCTCAAGTCCATGACCGGCCTCTCCCGGCCCTCGGTCGCCGACCTCGTCGACCGGCTCACCGGAG
Source organism: Streptomyces sp. MB09-01 (assembly GCF_033794505.1). Lineage (NCBI taxonomy): Bacteria > Bacillati > Actinomycetota > Actinomycetes > Kitasatosporales > Streptomycetaceae > Streptomyces > Streptomyces sp. MB09-01. The sequence goes on from NZ_JARAYQ010000027.1 coordinate 51,712, forward strand.
CCGGGCTGATCGAGGTCGTCGGGGAGTCCGGCGCACAGCGGCGCGGCCCGAACGCCAAGCTGTACGGGATCGTCGCGAGCCTCGCCCACCTGGCCGCCCTGGACGTCCGCACGGACCGGGTCACCGCCGTCGTCACCGACCTCCTGGGCCACCCCCTGGCCGAGGCCGCCCTGCCCGTCGGCGCGCCCGAGGACGCGGTGGCGGCCCTGCTGCGCACCGCACACGAGGCCGGCGCCGCGGCCCTGCACACCGTCGTCATCGGAGCCCCCGGCCTGGTCACCCCGGCCACCGGCGAACTCCGCGACACCAGCGGCCTGCCGGCCTGGCACCGCGACCTGGTGACCGCCCTGCAGCGGACCCTGCCGGCCGTGGTGGTGGTCGAGAACGAGACCAACCTGGCCGCCCTCGCCGAGCAACGCCTGGGCGTCGCCCGCGACCTGGACTCCTTCGTACTCCTGTGGCTCGGCGCCGGGGTGGGCGCGGCGGTGGTCCTGGACGGCCGGCTGCGCCGGGGCGCCTCCGGAGGGGCGGGCGAGATCGGCTTCCTCCCGGTACCGGGCACCGGAGTCCTGCCCTCGGCCGCCGACTGCGGGGGCGGATTCCACGCCCTGGCAGGCCGGGACGGCGTGAGCGCGCTCGCACGCGAACACGGCTTCACGGGCCCCGCGGAGGAGGCGGTGGCCGGAGCCGCCGGCGAGGCGTTCCTCGAGGTCCTGGCCGAGCGGCTCGCGCTGGGCGCGGCCGCCGCGGCGGCGATCCTGGACCCCGGCTGCGTGGTCCTGGCGGGTGAACTCGGCCGCGCGGGCGGCCCCGCCCTGGCGGCCCGGGTCGCCCGCCGCCTGGCGAAGCTGACCCCGGTCCCGACGGAGGTCCGCGCCACGACCCTGGGCGACCCCGCGGTCCTGGCCGGAGCCCGCCTGGCCGCACAGGAGGCCGCGCAGGACGTGCTGTTCGGGGGGTAGGGCCGGTTGGCGGCGCCGCTCGTGCGGGGCCGGGGCCGGTGGGAGGGGCGGGGCCGGGCGCGCGCCGGTCCCTTAAAAAAATCCCCAACCCCACGAAACGGGAAAAAAACCAGAGGGCCTTTTT
>NZ_JARAYQ010000280.1:0-10078 GCF_033794505.1 Streptomyces sp. MB09-01
ACCGCCACCCCTCACCGGGGCGCTGCGCGCCGCCCCTCCCCGTTGCTCCAGCGCGGCCGCCGCCTCGTCCAGCGCCGCCGCCCCCCGCGCACTCAGCACCAGGTCCCAGCCCTGCGCCGCAAGCTCCCCGGCCAGTGCCCGGCCGAGCCCCCTGGACGCCCCCGTCACGATCGCCACCGACATGACAGCTCCCTCGCCTCTTCCATCCCGATCAGCAGATGCCCCCAACCTAGGAAGGGCCCGCCCGGCGCCGCGTCGGCCGCGGGCCCCACCCGTACAGGTCCCTTGGACCTACGTCCATCGGGGGAGGCCCCGGCCCGATCCCGCAGGTCACGGCCGCGGGTACGGTGAGGCCATGACCGCAAGCCCCCTGCCGGGCGGACCCCGCAGCGGCCTGGCCGCAGTGAGCACCGCGCTGCTCGCCATGAGCCGCCGCCTTGAGGTCCGTGACGTCCTGCGCACGATCGTCGCGTCGGCCCGCGAGCTCCTGGACGCCGAGTACGCGGCCCTGGGCGTCCCGGACGACCACGGCGGCTTCGCCCAGTTCGTCGTGGACGGCATCAGCGCGGAGCAGTGGCGCCGCATCGGCCCGCTGCCCCGCCAGCACGGCATCCTCGCCGCGATGCTCCACGAGGACGGCCCCCAGCGGCTGGCCGACGTACGCGAGGACCCGCGCTTCGAGGGCTGGCCCGCCGCCCACCCCGACATGTCCGACTTCCTCGGCATGCCCGTCCGGGACGGCGAGGAGACCCTCGCCGCGATCTTCCTCGCGAACAAGCGGAGTGCCCCGGGCGGCCTGCGCGGCTTCACCGACGAGGACCAGGAGCTCCTCTCCCTCCTCGCCCAGCACGCGGCCATCGCCCTCACCAACGCCCGCCTCTACGAGCGCAGCCGCGAGTTCACCATCGCCGAGGAGCGCTCCCGGCTCGCCCACGAGCTGCACGACGCTGTCAGCCAGAAGCTCTTCTCGCTCCGCCTCACCGCCCAGGCCGCCGCAGCCCTCGTCGACCGCGACCCGGCCCGCGCCAAGGACGAGCTCCAGCAGGTGGCCGCCCTGGCGGCGGAGGCCGCCGACGAACTGCGCGCCGCCGTGACCGAGCTCCGCCCCGCCGCACTGGACGAGGACGGACTGGTCGCCACCCTGCGCACGCACGTCCACGTACTCGACCGCGCCCACACCGCGCACGTCACCTTCACGTGTGACGGCGTACGGGCCCTCCCCGCGACCCAGGAGGAAGCGGTCCTCCGCGTCGCCCAGGAGGCCCTCCACAACGCCCTGCGCCACTCGGGCGGCGACCGCGTGGAGGTCGCCCTCACCCGGACGCCCGCCGGCGGCGCGGTCCTCGAGGTCGTCGACTCCGGCAAGGGCTTCGACCCCCGGTTCGTCCGCCGGGCGGGCCGTCACCTGGGCCTGGTGTCCATGCGGGACCGGGCGGACGCCGTCGGCGGCCGGCTCACCGTGCACTCCGAGCCCGGCAAGGGCACGACGATCGAGATGGAGGTACCCGGTGGCTGAGAGCCCCGGCCGCAGCGGCAGCCGCGTTCGCGTACTGCTGGTCGACGACCACCAGGTGGTCCGGCGCGGCCTGCGCACCTTCCTGGAGGTCCAGGAGGACATCGAGGTCGTCGGCGAGGCCTCCGACGGCGAGGAGGGCATCGCCCGCGCCGAGGAACTGCGCCCCGACGTGATCCTCATGGACATCAAGATGCCGGGCACCGACGGGATCGAGGCGCTGCGCAGGCTGCGCGAGCTGGCGAACCCGGCACGGGTGCTGATCGTCACCAGCTTCACGGAGCAGCGGACCGTGGTCCCCGCCCTGCGGGCCGGCGCCGCGGGATACGTCTACAAGGACATCGACCCGGACGCCCTGGCCGGCGCCATCCGCTCCGTCCACGCGGGCCACGTGCTGCTCCAGCCGGAGGTGGCGGTCGCCCTGCTCTCCCAGGACGACCAGCGCCCTCCGGCGGGCCGGCCCGGCTCGCTGACCGACCGCGAGCGCGAGGTGCTCGGCCTGATCGCCGACGGGCGCTCCAACCGCGAGATCGCCCGCGCGCTGGTGCTGTCCGAGAAGACGGTCAAGACCCACGTTTCGAACATCCTGATGAAGTTGGACCTTTCCGACCGGACCCAGGCCGCATTGTGGGCGGTCAGGCACGGACTCGCCGAATAAGCGACATAAATCGGACCGTCTCCTTCCGGACTGAGATTCATACGGTCGGGTGTATGTCGCCCACATGGCGTATCCCTACCCCGGGGACCGCCGTTCTCCATGGCGTGCCGCGACGGCTGGTCGCGGCAGACGTACTGGAGGACGAGAACGTGAAGAACTTCAAGAAGGCCGCAGCCGTCACCATGATCGCGGGCGGCCTCGTCGCCGCCGGCGCCGGTGTCTCCTCGGCGCACGGCGGTGCGTCGGCGGAGGGCGAGGCCCTGAACTCGCCCGGCGTGGCCTCCGGGAACCTGCTCCAGGTCCCGGTCCACGTCCCCGTGAACGTGGTCGGCAACACGGTCAACGTGATCGGCCTGCTCAACGGCGCCTTCGGCAACACCGGCGTCAACGCCTGACGCGCCCCTCGCGCACCACGGCCCCGCTTCCCCCCTCTCCCCGGGAAGCGGGGCCCGCGGCACGTCCGCTCCCGATGCGCCCCTCGTACTGCTCCGCCCGGCAAGCCGGCCCCTCCGGCGTTCGAGGAGCGCGGTCCGCGGCGGAGCCCCGGGAACCCCGGCGCAGCCGAGGCTCCGCCTAGCTCCCCTCGACGGCCGAGTTGTACGCCGCGACGAGTGCCCGCCGGGCCACCCGCTCCACCGGCCGCAAGGCCTCCGCCCGCGCCGCCATCTCCGAGGCGGCCACCGCACCCCCGTGCCCGTTCTCGTACGCCAGCGACACCATCAGGTCCACCCGCTGCGCCAGCGCCAGCACCCGCACCGCCCGCGCCGGATACCCCGGCGCCAGCGCGTCCCGCCCCGCCTCAGCCCGCGCCCGGTACGCCGACAGCGCGGCCTCCGCCACCGGCCCGGACCCGGCCACGTCCAGCCGGGTCAGCGCCACGGTGGCCTCGCGCAGGGCCTCCGCCAGCTCCCGCTCCGCCTCGCTCAGCGACGGCACGTCGGCCGGCGGCGCCTCCCGCACCGGCAGGCAGTGCCAGGTCACCGACACGTGCACGTCACCCTCGGGCCCCACCTCGTCGACCTCGGGTACGAGCCCCAGCGCGGCCCCCGCACACACCACGGCCTCCTCGGCCTCCAGCGCCCGCGCATTGAACTCCGGCGGCCCGCTCAGCCCCAGCGGATGCCCCGGCGCCGGCAGAGCCACCCGCAGCCCCGTCACCCCCAGCGCCCGCATCCGGCCGAGCGCCAGGGTGAGCCCCACCGGACCCGGTTCGCCCGGCAGCCCCTCCACCCGGTGCACGGCGTCCTCGCCCACGATCGACAACACGGCCTCGTCGGGCGAGACCAGACCGGCCAGCAGCGCGTTCCCCCAGGCGGCCAGCCGCCCTGAACGTGGTTCGAAAAGCATCCCCCCACTTTACGGATCGCACCCCGCACCGGGCCCCGGCCCCGGACCCCTCTCCGAGTGGCGTAGGTTTTCCCCTGGGGCTGCGTCTACCGGCGCACAGAGAACCGTGACTGCAAGGGGTGACAACACGCTCATGAGCGATGTTCTGGAGCTGGTGGACGTATCCGTGGTCCGCGAGGGCCGGGCTCTGGTGGACCAGGTCTCCTGGTCGGTCAAGGAGGGCGAGCGCTGGGTGATCCTCGGCCCCAACGGCGCCGGCAAGACCACACTGCTGAACCTCGCCTCCAGCTACCTCTTCCCCACCAAGGGCACCGCCACCATCCTCGGCGGCACCCTCGGCAAGCCCGGCACCGACGTGTTCGAGCTGCGCCCCCGCATCGGCGTCGCCGGCATCGCGATGGCCGACAAGCTGCCCAAGCGGCAGACCGTCCTGCAGACCGTCCTCACCGCCGCCTACGGCATGACGGCGACCTGGCAGGAGGAGTACGAGGAGATCGACGAGCAGCGCGCCCGCGCCTTCCTCGACCGCCTCGGCATGACCGAGTACCTCGACCGCAAGTTCGGCACCCTCTCCGAGGGCGAGCGCAAGCGCACGCTGATCGCCCGCGCCCTGATGACCGACCCCGAGCTGCTGCTCCTCGACGAGCCCGCCGCCGGCCTGGACCTCGGCGGCCGCGAGGACCTCGTACGCCGCCTCGGCCGGCTCGCCCGCGACCCGCTCGCCCCCTCCATGGTCATGGTCACGCACCACGTCGAGGAGATCGCCCCCGGCTTCACCCACGTCCTGATGATCCGTCAGGGCAAGGTCGTCACCGCGGGCCCGATCGACCTCGAACTCACCTCCCGCAACCTGTCGCTCTGCTTCGGCCTCCCCCTGGTCGTCGAGCGCAACGGGAGCGACCGCTGGACCGCCCAGGGCCTTCCCCTGGGTCAGTAACGGCCCCCCCGCACCCTGTCCGGACCGCGCCCGCCGGACCTACCATGACCATGTGGACATCGACGCATGGGTGTGGTGGCTCATCGGCGCGGTCGGACTGGGCATCCCCCTCGTCCTGACGGCGATGCCGGAGTTCGGCATGTTCGCCGTCGGCGCCGTGGCGGCCTCCGTCACAGCGGCCCTCGGCGGGGGAGTGGTGGCACAGGTCCTGGTCTTCGTCATCGTGTCGGTCGCGCTCATCGCCGTCGTCCGGCCCATCGCCAACCGGCACCGCGACCAGCGCCCCCAACACCGCAGCGGCATCGACGCGTTGAGGGGCAGAACGGCCGTCGTCCTCGAACGGGTCGACGGCAGCGGGGGACGCATCAAGCTCGCCGGCGAGATCTGGTCGGCGCGCACCTTCGACACGGACACCAGTTTCGAACCGGGCCAGTCCGTGGACGTCGTGGAGATCGACGGGGCGACCGCCGTCGTGATGTGACAAGCAGCCTGCTCGCAGCCCGCGGGTCTGCGAGACTCCGCTCAACGGGGCAGCACAGACAGCCGGAAGGGCACGGGGAACCGCATGCAACCGATCATCATCGTCCTGATCATTCTGGTGGTTCTGGTCTTCATCGCACTGGTCAAGACGATCCAGGTGATCCCGCAGGCCAGCGCCGCCATCGTCGAGAGGTTCGGCCGCTACACCCGCACGCTCAACGCGGGCCTCAACATCGTCGTCCCGTTCATCGACTCGATCCGCAACCGCATCGACCTCCGCGAACAGGTCGTCCCCTTCCCGCCGCAGCCGGTCATCACCCAGGACAACCTGGTCGTCAACATCGACACGGTCATCTACTACCAGGTGACCGACGCCCGGGCCGCGACGTACGAGGTGGCCAGCTACATCCAGGCCATCGAGCAGCTCACCGTCACCACCCTCCGCAACATCATCGGCGGCATGGACCTGGAGCGGACCCTCACCTCCCGCGAGGAGATCAACGCGGCCCTGCGCGGGGTCCTCGACGAGGCCACCGGCAAGTGGGGCATCCGCGTCAACCGCGTCGAGCTGAAGGCCATCGAGCCGCCGACCTCCATCCAGGACTCGATGGAGAAGCAGATGCGCGCCGACCGCGACAAGCGCGCCGCGATCCTCCAGGCCGAGGGCGTCCGGCAGTCCGAGATCCTGCGCGCCGAAGGCGAGAAGCAGTCCTCCATCCTGCGCGCCGAAGGTGATGCCAAGGCCGCCGCGCTGCGCGCCGAGGGCGAGGCCCAGGCCATCCGCACGGTGTTCGAGTCCATCCACGCCGGCGACGCCGACCAGAAGCTCCTCGCCTACCAGTACCTCCAGATGCTCCCGAAGATCGCCGAGGGCGATGCCAACAAGCTCTGGATCGTGCCGAGCGAAATCGGCGACGCCCTCAAGGGCCTCTCCGGTGCCATGGGCAACTTCGGTCCCATGGGCGGCGGTTCCGGCTTCAACCCGCAGGGCGCGGGCAAGGACGGCGGCGGCATCCCCTCCGCACGGGACAAGGACGCCGCGGAGCGCCGCGAACAGCCCCCGATCGACTGAACGGCCATCCCCTCCTGCATGATCGGTGAGGCCCCTCGACCTTCATGGCGGGGAGGCGACTCACTCATGCAAAGGGGATGGCACAGTCCATGTCCATCTGGGAATCACTCGCGGTCCTCGCCGCCGGCATCGGCGCGGGCACGATCAACACCATCGTCGGCTCCGGCACGCTGATCACCTTCCCGGTGCTGCTGGCCACCGGCCTCCCGCCGGTGACCGCCAACGTGTCCAACACCCTGGGCCTGGTGCCCGGTTCGATCAGCGGAGCCATCGGCTACCGCAAGGAACTCCAGGGCCAGCGGGCCCGCATCCTGCGGCTGGGCTCCGTATCCGTCGTCGGCGGACTCGCGGGCGCGGTCCTGCTCCTCACCCTGCCGTCGGACTCCTTCGACACGATCGTGCCCGTCCTCATCGGACTCGCCCTCGTGCTCGTCGTCCTCCAGCCGAGGCTCGCCGCGGCCCTGCGCCGCCGACAGGAAGCCGCCGGTGGCGACACGAGCCACCCCGACGGCGGCCCGGTCCTGCTCGGCGGCATGCTGGTCTCCAGCGCGTACGGAGGCTACTTCGGAGCCGCCCAGGGCGTGCTCTACCTCGGCCTCATGGGCCTGCTGCTCCGCGAGGACCTGCAACGCATCAACGCCGTCAAGAACGTCATCGCCGCCCTGGTGAACGGCGTCGCGGCCGTCGTCTTCCTCTTCGTCGCCGACTTCGACTGGACGGCCGTCCTCCTCATCGCCGTCGGCTCCACCATCGGCGGCCAGGTCGGCGCCAAGGTCGGCCGCAGGCTCTCGCCGACCGTCCTGCGCGCGGTCATCGTGACGGTCGGCGTCATCGCCATCGTCCAGCTGCTGGTCCGCTGAGCGGCGTAGGAAACCTACGCCGCTCAGCGCGCGCGACGACCCGGCGAGCGGGTATCCGACTAGGCGGAGCGCTCCAGCCACTCCGGCAGGGCCTCCCGCGCGCCCACCCCCAGGGCCAGCAGCATCGCGTCCGCCGGAGACGGCACGAAGGGCTTCCGGAGGAGCGGCATCCCCGCCTCCTCCGGAGTCCGGGCCGCCTTGCGGTGGTTGTCCTCGGCGCAGGAGGCCACCGTGTTCAGCCACGTGTCCCCGCCCCCCTGGGCCCGGGGCAGCACGTGGTCCACGGTCGTCGCGCGTTTCCCGCAGTACGCGCAACGGTGCTGGTCCCGGACCAGCACCCCCCTCCGCGACCAGGGAGCATGTCTTCGGAAGGGCACCCGTACGTACCTGCAGAGCCTGATCACCCGGGGCATCGGAAGCTCCATGGTGGCGGCGCGCACACGCAGTTCGGGATGCGACTGTTCGACGACGGCCTTGTCCTGCAGTACCAGGACGACAGCCCGGTTCAGGGTCACCGTCGACAGCGGCTCGAAGCTCGCATTCAGCACCAGCGTGTCCCGCATCTCGCCCACCTCCCGTGTGCAGGCCCGCGACCACACCGGCGGCAGGGCCCGCAACCACTCTGGCCGCGCGCGCCACGCGGGACAACGCAATAAAAATGCCCGGTCCTGGCCTTCTTTAGACCAGGACCGGGCAAACGCTCGGAGAACGATCAGCGGGCGGGCGACTCGTACTCGGCGATCAGCTGAGCCCGCCCGAGGGCGTGGAACCGCAGATGGAAACCGACGGACGCCGGAGACGAGTCCTCGTCGGGGCCGAGCTGCTCCCGGTCCACCGCGTACACGGTGAACACGTAGCGGTGCCGCTCACCGCGCGGCGGAGCCGCCCCGCCGAAGTCCCGCGTGCCGTAGTCGTTCCGCGCGTGCACGGCCCCCTCCGGCAGCCCCGGGAAGTCCCCGCTGCCCGCCCCGGCCGGCAGCTCCGTCACCGACACCGGCAGGTCGAAGAGCACCCAGTGCCAGAACCCGCTGCCCGTGGGCGCGTCCGGGTCGAAGCAGGTCACGGCGAAGCTCTTCGTCCCCTCGGGGAAGCCCTCCCACCGCAGGTGCGGCGAGATGTTCTTCCCCGTGAGGACCTGGGCCGCGTGCAGATCGGCTCCGTGGGAGACGTCCTCGCTGGTCACCGTGAAGGACGGCACCTCGGGGTGGAAGTCGTGCGGAAGGGGCGCCCTGCTCTGCTCTGACACTGCTGAACCTCCGGGAGGGGGAGACATCGGATCCGCGTCCGCGTACGGACGCGGTCCCGAGCCTAGAACCAGTTGCGCTGCGAACCGACGCTGGCGATCCACTGGTTCAGATAAGCCGTCCAGTCCGTGCTCTGGTACGACTGCAGACCCACCTGGAAGCAGCGGTAGGTGTCGCTGCCCTCGCTGAACAGACCCGGCTTCTTGTCCATCTCCAGGACGACGTCCATCTCCCGGCCGTCCGAGATGAAGGTGAGCTCGACCTGGTTCAGCCCGCGGTACTGCGACGGCGGCAGGAACTCGATCTCCTGGTAGAAGGGCAGCGACTGCCGCGTCCCGCGGATGTGCCCGCGCTCCATGTCTGCACTGCGGAAGGAGAAGCCGAGCTGACGGAAGGCGTCGAGGATCGCCTGCTGCGCCGGCACCGGGTGCACGTTGATCGGGTCGAGGTCACCCGCGTCCACCGCCCGCGCGATCTCCAGCTCGGTGCTCACCCCGATGTTCATCCCGTGCAGGTGCTGACCCCCGAAGTGGGTGATCGGCGTCTCCCAGGGGATCTCCAGCCCGAACGGCACCACGTGCAGCGCGCCGGCCTCCACCTTGAAGGCACCGCCGAGACGCTGCTTCGTGAAGACCACGTCCTGCTTGTACTCCTGGTCACCACCCTCGACCTCGACCCGCGCCTGCAGCCCGACCGACAGCCCCTCGATCTGCTGCTCCACGGATCCGCCCTGGATCCGGACCTCGCCCTGGACGATTCCGCCCGGCACGACGTTCGGCTCGGTGATGATCGTGTCCACCGAGGCACCGCCGGCACCCAGGCTCGCGAACAGCTTCCTGAACCCCATGCTCAAACTCCCTGATACGGATCTAAGGACTGGCACTACGCCGCGCCTACCCCTTACCAACGCGGAACCTTAGGCCCCGGTTGCAGGTGTGCGCGTTCCACTACGCTCGACCGGATGAGCGCGCGCCCCGACCGTACGCCCCTGCCCAGGTCCTTCTTCGACCGGCCGGTCCTCATCGTGGCCCCGGACCTCCTCGGCCGCACCCTGGTGCGCCGTACCCCGGACGGCCCCATCGAACTGCGCATCACGGAGGTGGAGGCGTACGAGGGGGAGTCCGATCCCGGCTCACACGCCTACCGCGGCCGCACGGCCCGCAACGCATCCATGTTCGGACCGCCCGGACACGCGTACGTCTACTTCATCTACGGCATGTGGTTCAGCCTCAACCTGGTGTGCGGCCCACCGGACCACGCGAGCGGGGTCCTGATCCGCGCCGGGGAGATCACGACGGGCGCCGACCTCGCCGCCAAACGTCGACTTTCAGCCAGAAACCCGAGAGAACTGGCCAAAGGCCCGGCTCGTCTCGCCACCGCCCTGGAGGTGGACCGCTCCCTGGACGGCACCGACCTCTGCGCGGGCCCCGATTCCCCCTTGTCCCTCCTCACCGGCATCCCCACCTCGCCCGACCTGGTGAGCAGCGGCCCGCGCACGGGAGTCGGCGGAGCCGGCGCCATTCACCCGTACCGCTTCTGGATCACCCACGACCCGACGGTGAGCCCGTACCGCGCCCACGCGCCACGCCGCCGCTCAACTTGACTCGACCCGGCCACACGCCTAACGTAGCCCGAGCCGCTTGAACGGGGCACTGCCATCAGCAGACCTCCGGAGCGGCCAACCCACTCACTACGACTTACCCCTGGCGGGGTGCTATTCGGCATGCCCGAATTCCTTCGCCGGCCACTCGATTATGAATGGCAAGGGATAAGCGCTAATGTGGTGGAGCGCCGAAAGGCAAAGACCCCCAACGGTCACCTAATTCAAATCCAAGTCGGAAACGACGAGGAAATGATCTGGTAGAGTTGGAAACGCAAGAACACAGAACGAAAGCCCGGAGGAAAGCCCGAGAGGGTGAGTACAAAGGAAGCGTCCGTTCCTTGAGAACTCAACAGCGTGCCAAAAA
>NZ_JARAYQ010000281.1:0-10003 GCF_033794505.1 Streptomyces sp. MB09-01
GGGTCGGCCGGGCGGGGGACGAAGACCGGGGAGTCCGACTGGTAGAAGAGGTCGATGTCGGCCTCCTCGCCGCCGACGATCAGGGTGTCCCAGGCGCCGCTCTCCCGCAGGGTGCGGAGGGTGGCCGGGGCGATCGAGGCGAGGTGGGAGCGGAGTTCCCCGTCGCCGGGCAGGCCGGGCATCCGGGGCGCCAGCCGTTCGCGGATCCCCGCCATGCGGTCCAGCAGCACGTCCAGGTCGCTCCCGTCCGCGGCACCGGCGCCGCCGGCACCGGAACTGGCGGCACCGGAACCGGCGGCCGCACCCGCCTCCGCGCCGCGCGCGATGATGTCCTTGATGGCGCGGGTGACGCCCTGTTCGTCGGTGGTCACCATGGCGTTCCAGGCCCGGCTCTTGTGCCGGTACTGGAGCATGGACATCGCCGCCTCGTGCCGGATGAAGTCGGCGTCCCGCAGCGGCTTGCCCTGCCAGGCGCGGCTGAGCGAGCGGGCCAGCGAAGTGGCCGAGGCGAGACCGCTGTTGAGGCCGCGGCCCGGCCAGAAGTGGATGGCGTTGGCCGCGTCGCCCAGCAGGAAGCCGTAGGTGCCCGGGGTGGTCGTGGTCGGGCGGTGAAGCTGTGCGGTGAACCGCGGGCGCTGCACCATGTCCAGCCGGAACGAGGTGATCGCGGACAGGTCCTCCTCGGCCACCCCGAAGAGGCTGAGGCCCTGCCGGATCTCCTTCCACAGCGGGGAACCGCGCAGCAGGGCGGGCAGGAACAGGGTGCCGTGGGTCGGGCAGCGGAACTCGTTGTCCTCCTCCTGCCGGCTCATCAGGCAGGGGCGGGCGGCGATGCACTCCTCGAAGACGTGGCGGACCGGGTCGATGCCGATGACGTTCTTGACCTCCTCCCGGGTGAGCCGCATGTTCAGGAAGCCCTCGCCGCGCAGGGAGTTGAGCAGAAACCGGTTCTGCGACACGGTGAGCAGCACGCTCATCGGGTCCGGCAGCTTCGACTTGACGCGCAGCCCCAGCACGACGTCCTGGAGGTGCTCGCCGTCGAGGGAGTAGATCGAGGCGTCGGCCGCGCCGAAGCGGTCTGCGTAGTGCTCCCGTGTGCGGGAGCGGCCGCCCTCGGCGACCACCAGAACGTGTTCCTGGGTGATCCGGTTCTGCTCCTCCGCCGCGTCGAAGCGCCTGGGAACCAGGCGGATCGTGGACTTCCGGTTGGCCAGGTCCAGCAGCCGGTCCTCGATGTGGGCGATCCGGATGTTGCGGGGCGGGCGGCCGTCGACCGAGTCCGGGCCGACGGGCCACATCTCGGAGTAGGCGCCTTCGTCGTCGAAGAGGGCGGCGAGCACCTCGTCGGGCAGGGCGAGGTACTGCCGGCTCTGGACGGTCACCACCTGCTGGCGGCGGTAGTTCCCCTGGGTCTCGTCCTTCCAGACGACCGATGAGCCCTTCCTGGTCCAGCGCCCGTCGTAGAGGGTGACGGCGGTCCGTCCGGGCAGCATCTCGTCGAGCGCCAGGGCGAAGGCGAGGCCCACCGGGCCGCCGCCGGTGACGGTGACCCGCAGCGTGCCGGGGTCCGCGGAACTCGGCCGGGGCACGTCCAGGAGGGAGAGGTCCATGACCGTCTCCATGGCGTCCTGGGCCTCGTAAAGGAACGTTTCATCGCCGATCCGGATGCAGTCGTTCGGACGCAGCACATGCCGCGTGACGCGCTGTTCGTTGACGAACGTGCCGTTGCGGCTCTCCCGGTCGTAGAGGACGAAACCTGCGTCCTCGTCAAGGATCTCGGCGTGCAGCCGGGAGGCACTGGGACTGACGATCACCACGCTGTTGTCGCTCTTGCGCCCGAAGCTGAGGGGCTCGCCGCCCAGGACCACGCTCTGCCCGCTGAAGGGGCCCGTGCGTCCAACGATGACCGAAGGCACTCCACACTCCTTGAAAAAGACGCCTGCTGACTCCTCGTACGACAGCAACACGCCATCGCGAAGGTGTTCGGTTCAACCATTTTCGAAAATTTCCGGCGACTTCGTTGAACCGGGGGTCCCGGGCCGTACGTGATGGTGGCGTCGGCTGGCGATCAGAGGGAGAACCGCCCCCATGCACAACGAGGAATCCGAGACCGTGACGGACAGCACGCTCGCGGCCACGACCGCGCCCATCGGCGCGGCCACCGGCGCTGACACGGCGACGACCGCCGCCACCCCGGGCGCCCCGGGCGGGGAACGGCTGATCGCCGGCCGCTACCGGCTGCTGTCCCGGCTCGGCGAGGGCGGCATGGGCACCGTGTGGCGGGCCCGCGACGAGACCCTGCACCGCGAGGTCGCCGTCAAGGAGGTCCGGGCCCCGGCCCATCTGCGGGCCGGCGACATCGCGCGGATGTACAGCAGGCTGGAGCGGGAGGCGTGGGCGGCGGCCCGGATACCCGACCGCAACGTGGTGACGGTCCACGACGTGGTCATGGAGGACGACCGGCCCTGGATCGTCATGGAACTGATCCGCGGGCGGTCGCTGGCCGACCTGCTGCGCGCCGAGGGGACGCTCACCCCGCGCCACGCCGCGCACATCGGCGCGGAGGTGCTGAGCGCGCTGCGCGCCGCGCACGCCGCCGGGGTGGAGCACCGCGACGTGAAGCCGGCGAACGTGCTGCTCGCCGACGACGGGCGGGTGGTGCTCAGCGACTTCGGCATCGCGGTGGTCGAGGGCAGCACCGCGCTGACCCTGACGGGCGAGGTGGTCGGCTCCCCCGAGTACCTGCCGCCGGAGCGGGCGCTGGGCCGCCCCTCGGGCCCCGAGTCGGACCTGTGGTCCCTCGGCGTGATGCTCTACGCAGCCGTGGAGGGGATCTCCCCGTTCCGGCACGACACCGCGCTGAGCACCCTGCGGGCCGTCGTGGACGAGGAACCGCCGGTTCCGACCCGGGCGGGCCCGCTCGCGCCGGTCATCGCCGGTCTGCTCCGCAAGGAGCCGGCCGAGCGGACCTCCGCCGCCGAAGCCGCCGGGGCCCTGCGGGACATCGCCCGCGAACCGGACGCCACCACGACCGCCGCCCGCGTCCTGTCGGATCCCGTGGAACCCGCCACGGCCGCGGCACCCGTCCCCGCGCCGGCACCGGCACCGACGGCCGCGCCGGGCACCACCACCACCGCGGAGCCCGCGGCGGAGGGGCCCGCCCCGCTCGCGTCGCCCGCGCACGCGGCGGCCGGAGCCGCGCCCCGCAAGCGCCGTACGGTGGCTTTCGTCGCGGCCGGCGCGGCCGCCTGCGTACTGGTCGCCGCCGGGCTGGTGCACGCCCTCGACGGCAACGACGAGGACGCCGGCCCCGGTTCGGGCGTACGTGTGTCGGTCGCGGGCGCGAACACCACCTACACCGGCAGATGTCCGACCCCCGAGAACCGGGCTCCGGCGTTCACCGCGACCTTCACCGCATCCGAGCCGACGCTGATCTCCTACCGCTGGGTGTCCGGCGACGGCTCGGTGGTGGATCCGCACTGGCGCACCCTGTCCATCGGGGACAAGGCCGACCCCACCCGGCACGACACCGTGCGGCTGACGACCTACGCCAAGGCCGGCACCCTGACCACGGGGATGGCCGTGGAGCTCCAGAGCCCCACCCGCACCACCTCCAACCCGGTCCCCTTCTCCATCACCTGCACCGGCTGATCCCGGCCGGTCAGCGGTTGTGGCGGCGGGGTCCTGGAGCATCCACCTCGGCCGTGTCGGTCCGGACGGTGGCCACTGACGTGAGGGGGCCAGGTTCACCACCAGGGCCCCGAGTGAGGCAGGACGGCGGCGCTCGGCAAGTGGACGGCGGGGGGGACGGCGGTCAGGGCTCCACGGCCCGGAAATCGAGGAGGCCGGCGGTGATCACCGCGGCAGGAGGGCGTCCAGTGCGGCATCGAGTCCGATGGCGTCGCGGAAGTGGATCGCGGCGATCCCCGATGCGCGGGCGGCAGCAACGTTCACGGCCCTGTCATCGATGAACACGGTGAGCCCGTGAGCACGCTCCACAGCCGGAGTTCCAGCCCTCCGTCGTGACCTGCCCAGCCGCCTTCGAGGTCATCTCATGTGGCGATGCTGCGGGAGAAGATGAGGGTGCGGGCGATGCTGGTGATTCTAGGATCTCCGGCATGGCAACAAGACTCGTACAGATCAATATGAAGGCCCATGACGACTCCGTGCTCGGCCGGTTCTGGGCGGAGGCACTCGGGTGGGGTATCGACAGCGAGGCACCCGGCGTGACGAACCTCGAACCCGTGGGCTTCGCCTACCCCGACCCCGTGGCCGTCTGCATCGACATCGTCGCCCGCCCGGAACCCAAAACGGTGAAGAACCGGGTACACCTCGATCTGGCCACCACCTCGGCCGCCCACCAGTCGGAGTTGGTCGCGCGCCTGCAGGATCTGGGCGCGACGCTCGCCGACGTGGGTCAGGGCAACGTTCCCTGGACGGTCATGGCCGATCCGGAGGGCAACGAGTTCTGCGTCCTGGAACCCCGTCCGATCTACCGGGACACCGGGCCGATCGCCGCGGTGGTGGTCGACTGCACCGAGCCACGAGCGATGGCCCGGTTCTGGGGCGAGGCGATGGACTGGACGCTCCACGAGGTCACCGACGACCACGCGGCCATGCGTTCCGCCAAAGGCGTCGGGCCCTACCTGGAGTTCATCCGCACCCCCGACACCAAGAGCGTGTGGAACCGCGTCCACCTCGACGTCTGCCCCTACCCCGGTGACGACCTGGAAGCAGAAGAAGCCCGACTGCGCGCCCTGGGCGCCACCGACCCCGGTATTGACCAGTCCGCGATCTCCTGGACGGTTCTGGCCGACCCGGAGGGCAACGAGTTCTGCCTCCTCACCCCTCGCTGACCCCGGGCAACGGCTCCGGCCGGTTTCGGGCCGACGGCCCCAGACCCGAAGCCGCCTCCCGCCCCGGGGTGAAGCCCGGGCACGGGAGGCGGCCGTCTCCGCTCCAGGGGAGCAGGCACGCGGGGTCAGTCGCGCAGCGCCGGGATGACGTGCTGCCCGTACGCGTCGATCGTGGCCTCCTTCGCGTCGTGCATGTCGTAGACGGCGAACTGGTCGACGCCGAGGGCGCGCAGGGTCCTCAGCTTCTCGATGTGGGCCTCGGCCGGGCCGAGCAGGCAGAAGCGGTCGACGATCTCGTCGGGGACGAAGTCCGCGGACGGGTTCCCGGCGCGGCCGTGGTGGCTGTAGTCGTAGCCCTGGCGGGCCTTGATGTACTCGGTGAGCTCGTCGGGCACCATCGAGGAGTGCTCGCCGTAGCGGGTCACGAGGTCGGCCACGTGGTTGCCGACCATCCCGCCGAACCAGCGGCACTGGTCGCGGGCGTGCGCGAGGTCCTCGCTGACGTACGCGGGGGCCGCGACGCAGATGGTGATCGCGGCCGGGTCGCGGCCGGCCTCTGCGGCGGCCTCGCGGACCGACTTGACCATCCACTCGGTCAGGTAGGGGTCGGCGAGCTGCAGGATGAACCCGTCGGCCTTCTGCCCGGCGAGGGCGAGGGCCTTCGGACCGTACGCCGCCATCCACACCGGCAGCCGGCCCTCGCGCACCCACGGCAGCCGGATCGGGTTGCCGTCCACCTCCGCCTCGCGCCCTTCGGCGAGGTCCCGGATGACGTCGATGGCCTCGCCGAGCCGGGCCAGGGTGTTGGGCTTGCGCCCGGCGACCCGCATCGCCGAGTCACCGCGGCCGATCCCGCAGACGGTGCGGTTGCCGAACATGTCGTTGAGGGTGGCGAAGGTGGAGGCGGTGACCTCCCAGGTGCGGGTGCCCGGGTTGGTGACCATGGGGCCCACGTGCAGCTTGCGGGTGTGCTCCAGGATCTGGCTGTAGATGACGAACGGCTCCTGCCACAGCACCGCGGAGTCGAAGGTCCAGCCGTAGCGGAAGCCGTTGCGCTCGGCACGGCGCATGAGGCTGATCACCTGCGAGGCGGGCGGGTCGGTTTGCAGGACGAGGCCGAAGTCCATGGGGCGGCTCCTTGACGCTTACAGGTACTGGCAGGTGGCGCGGGGAACGAATGCCCCGTGGCCGGCCCGGCCGGTGAATTCGCGCTGGTCGATGACGAGTTCGCCGCGCGACAGCACGGTGTCGACGCGCCCGGTGATCCGCTTGCCCTCGTACGCCGAGTAGTCCACGTTCATGTGGTGGGTCTCGGCGGAGATGACCTGCTCGGCGTGCGGATCGTAGAGGACGATGTCGGCGTCGGAGCCCGGCGCGATGGTGCCCTTCTGGGGGTAGAGGCCGAACATCCGGGCCGGGGTCGCGCAGGCGATCTCGATCCAGCGGCGGCGGCTGATGTGCCCGTCCAGCACGGCCTGGTGGAGCAGGTCCATGCGGTTCTCCACGCCGGGCAGCCCGTTGGGGATCTTGGAGAAGTCCCCGCGGCCGAGCTCCTTCTGGCCCCGGAAGCAGAAGGGGCAGTGGTCGGTGGAGACCACTTGGAGGTCGTTGGTCCGCAGCCCCCGCCACAGTGCCGCCTGGTGCTCGCGCGGCCTGAGCGGGGTGGAGCAGACGTACTTGGCGCCCTGGAAGTCGGGCTCGGCAAGGTTGTCGGTGGACAGGAACAGGTACTGCGGGCAGGTCTCCCCGAAGACGGGCAGGCCCTTGTCCCGGGCGGCGGCCAGCTCGGCCACCGCCTCCTCGGCCGAGACGTGGACCACGTACAGCGGCGCCCCCGCGACCCGCGCGAGCTGGATCGCGCGGTGGGTGGCCTCGGCTTCGAGGAGCACCTTGCGGACCTCGCCGTGGTGGCGGGGGTCGGTCTCGCCGCGGGCCAGGGCCTGTTCGACGAGGACGTCGATCGCGATGCCGTTCTCGGCGTGCATCATGATCAGCCCGCCGTTCGAGGCACCCCGCTGCATGGCGCGCAGGATCTGCCCGTCGTCGCTGTAGAAGACGCCCGGGTAGGCCATGAACAGCTTGAAGGAGGTGACGCCCTCGCCGACGAGGAGGTCCATCTCCTTCAGGGTCCCCTCGTTGACGTCCGAGAGGATCATGTGGAAGGCGTAGTCGACGGCGCAGTTGCCGTCGGCCTTGGCATACCAGGTATCGAGCCCCTCGCGCAGGGAGTGGCCCACGCTCTGCACGGCGAAGTCGACGATGGTGGTGGTGCCGCCCCAGGCGGCGGCCCGGGTTCCGGTCTCGAAGGTGTCCGAGGCGGAGGTGCCGCCGAAGGGGAGCTCCATGTGGGTGTGCGCGTCGACCCCGCCCGGGATCACGTACTTCCCGCTCGCGTCGATCGTGCGGTCGGCCGTCCAGGCGTCGGCGGCCGCCGAGCCGTGTGCGGCGAGGGCCGCCACGCGGCCGTCCTCGATCAGGACGTCCGCGTGCAGTTCGTCGGCGGCGGTGATGACGAGGCCGCCGCGGATCAGGGTGCGGATGCTCATGGGAGTCCCCCTACTCGATGCTGCGCAAGGCCTGTTCGAGGATCTCGGCGCCCTCTTCCGCCTCGGCGACGGTGAGGGACAGGGGTGGCGCGATGCGCAGCACGCTGGTGTTGTAGCCGCCGCCCTTGCCGAGCAGCAGGCCGCCTTCGCGGGCCGCCTCGAGGACGGCGGAGGCCGCGTCCGGGTCGGCCTCGTCGGTGCCCGGCTTCGTCAGCTCCAGCCCGGCCATCAGACCGCGGCCGCGGACCTCCCGTACGGCCGGCGCGTGTGCGGCGATGCCGCGCAGCCGCTCGAGGAGCAGCCCACCGACGCGGCGGGCGTTGCCCTGGAGGTCGTGCTCCAGCAGGTACCCGAGGTTGGCGACGCCGGCCGCCATGGTGATCGGGGAGCCGCCGAAGGTGGAGATGGAGTTGGAGTCGATGCAGTTCATCACCTCGGCGCGGGCGACCACGCCGCCGATGGACATGCCGTTGCCGATGCCCTTGGCGAAGGTGAGGATGTCGGGCGGGCCGTTCTGGGCGTGCGCCTGCCAGCCCCAGAAGTGCTCGCCGGTACGGCCCCAGCCGGTCTGCACCTCGTCGCTGATCCACAGGATGCCGTGGCGGTCCAGGACCTCGCGGAAGGCCCCGTAGAGGCCGTCCGGCGGGGAGGTGAACCCGCCGACGCCCTGGATCGGCTCGGCGATGAGGGCGGCCACTCCCCCGCGCGCCTGGCCGAGTACGTCGTCCAGGTCGGCCACGGCGGCGGCGGTGAAGGCGGCGTCGTCGAGGTGGGCGAAGGGGCCGCGGGAGCGGACCGCGCCGTGCACGTAGTACGTCTGCAGCGGCGACAGGCTGGTCGGGGACCAGCTGCGGTTGCCGGTGATGGAGACGGTGGAGAAGGACCGGCCGTGGTAGCTGTTGCGCATCGCCAGGATCTGGTTGGAGCGGCGGTACGTCGTCGCGAGCAGCAGGGCGGTGTCGTTGGCCTCGGTGCCGGAGGTGGTGAAGAAGACCCGGGCGTCGGGGATGCCGGACAGCGCGGCGACCCGCTCGGCCAGCTCGATCATCGGCCGGTTCAGGTAGAGGGTGGAGGAGTGGATGATCCGCCCGGCCTGTTCGGAGACGGCCTTGGTGACCTCCGGCAGGGCGTGGGCGGTCATCGTGGTGAGGATGCCGCCGAAGAAGTCGAGGTAGCGCTTGCCCTCGGCGTCCCAGACGTGGCGGCCCTCGCCGTGGGTGAGCTCGATGGGGTGCTTGTAGTAGAGGGCGAGCCAGTCGGGCAGGACGGAGGCGTGGCGGCTGTGCAGGGGGATCGGGTCGGTCACGGCTGTACGAGCCCTCCGTAGGCGTCGGGGCGGCGGTCGCGGTAGAAGGCCCACTGGTCGCGGACCTCCTTGATCAGGTCGAAGTCGAGGTCGCGGACGAGGAGTTCCTCCTCCTTGTCGCTGGCGACCTCGCCGACGAACTGGCCGCGCGGGTCGACGAAGTAGCTGGTGCCGTAGAAGTCGTTGTCGCCGTACTCCTCCTGGCCGACCCGGTTGATCGCGGCGATGAAGTACTCGTTGGCGACGGCGGAGGCGGGCTGCTCCAGCTGCCACAGGTAGGAGGACAGGCCCCGGTGGGTGGCGGAGGGGTTGTAGACCAGCTGGGCCCCGGCCAGGCCGAGGGCGCGCCAGCCCTCGGGGAAGTGGCGGTCGTAGCAGATGTAGACCCCGACCTTCCCGACGGCGGTGTCGAAGACGGGCCAGCCGAGGTTGCCCGGGCGGAAGTAGTACTTCTCCCAGAATCCCTTGACCTGGGGGATGTGATGCTTGCGGTACTTGCCCAGGTAGCTGCCGTCCGCGTCGATGACGGCGGCGGTGTTGTAGTAGAAGCCCTCGTTCTCCAGCTCGAAGACCGGGACGACGATGACCATGCCGGTCTCGCGGGCGAGTTCCTGCATGCGGCGGACGGTCGGACCGTCCGGGACGGCCTCGGCCCAGCGGTAGTGCTCGGGCTCCTGGACCTGGCAGAAGTAGGGGGCGTTGAACACCTCCTGGAAGCCGATGATCTTCGCTCCCTGGGCGGCGGCCCGGCGGGCGTGCTCCTCGTGTTTGGCGATCATCGATTCGGTGTCTCCGGTCCAGGTGGCCTGGACCAGAGCGGCGCGGACGAGTTGGGCCATGAGCTGCTCCTCGCGACGGGAACGCCGAGTTCTACGCACGTAGATGATGTCCGTAGGGAGTAGAACGTAGGCCCCGTCACAGCGTGGGGCAAGACCGCCGTGCGCTGTTGGAGTAGTCGATCAGGTTACGTCGCCCCGCGGTCGATTGCGGTCAGCAGACGGGCGGGTTAGGGGGAGCTTGTCGGATCGCCGCAGCGCGGGCCGGGACGGTTCCGCCGGGGTCGGGTGTGCGCCGGGGCGCTCCCCGCAGGGCGTCGAACGCAAGGTGGCCCGGCCCGCCGACCCCCCGTCACGTTCGGCGCCCGAGGAGACGCCCCGGCGCGCGCCCGGCCCCAGCCGCACCGATCCGCCGGCTCCCGCATCCCGCCCGGCAAGACCAGCGTCGCGCCCGGCCCCAGCCGCACCGATCCGCCGGCTCCCGCATCCCGCCCGGCAGGACCAGCGTCGCGCCCGGCC
>NZ_JARAYQ010000282.1:0-9992 GCF_033794505.1 Streptomyces sp. MB09-01
GGGTGGTCCTGGTCGTCCTCGCGCCGAGCTTCGCCTGGTGCGCCGTACCGCTCTTCTTCACCGCCCTGCGCACCCTCCCGCCCCGCGCCGCCGTCGTCCTGGTCGCCCTCCTCACCGGCTTCGTGGTGGTCGCCCAGCTGCAGCTGTCCAAGTCCTTCGACCCGAACCTGCTCCTGGCCCCACCCGCGGTCGCCGCCCTCGCCACCGCCGTGTTCGTCCACATGGAACGCCAGGCCCTGGCTCAGCGGCAGCTGATCGACGACCTGATCCGCACCCGCCGGGAACTGGCCGCCACCGAACGCCGCGAAGGCACCCTCGCCGAACGGCAGCGGCTGTCCATGGAGATCCACGACACCCTCGCCCAGAACCTGTCCAGCCAGCAGATGCTGCTGCAGGCCGCGGACCGCACCTGGGACACCGACCCGGCCATCGCCCGCGCGCACGTCCGCACCGCCACCGGCATCGCCGCACACGGCCTCGCCGAGGCCCGCCGGCTCGTCCACGACCTGGCCCCGTCCGAGCTCGCCGACGGCGCCGGCCTCGCCGAGGCCCTGCACGCGCTGGACGCAGGCCCGGACATCGAGGTCCGCTTCCACCTCGAAGGCACCCCCGCCCCGCTCCCGGACCGCGTCCAGTCCGCCCTGCTGCGCATAGCCCAGGGCGCGCTGGCCAACGTCCGCGAGCACTCCGGCGCCCGCGCGGCCGCACTCACCCTCAGCTTCCTCGGGGACCAGGTGGTCCTGGACATCGCCGACGACGGCCACGGGTTCACCGAGCCCCGCACCGGCGCCGCCGAACGCGGGCACGGCCTCCCCGCGATGCGGGCCCGCGTCCGCCAGCTCGGCGGCACCCTCACCATCGAATCCGCGCCGGGCGAGGGCACCGTCCTCTCCGCGGCCATCCCCCTGGAGCCGGCCCCATGACGACGATCCTGCTCTGCGACGACCACGTGGTGGTCCGCGCCGGCCTGCTCGCCCTCCTCGGCAGCGAGCCGGACATCGAGGTCCTCGGCGAGGCGGGCAGCGGCGAGGAGGCGGTGGCCCTGGCCGCCAAGCTCCGCCCCGACGTGGTCCTCATGGACCTCCAGCTCGGCGAGGGCATCGACGGCGTCGAGGCCACCCGCCGCATCACCGCCGCCCCCCACCCGCCGCACGTCCTGGTCCTCACCACGTACGACACCGACGCGGACATCACCCGGGCCATCGGCGCGGGCGCCACCGGCTACCTCCTCAAGGCCGAACGCCCGGAGGAGCTCTTCGCCGCCATCCACTCGGCCGCCCAGGGACGCACCACCCTGTCCGCTCCCGTCGCCAGCCGCGTGATGGCCCACATGCGCGGCACCCGCCCCACGCTGACCGACCGCGAGCTGGACATCCTCGGCCAGCTCGCCCGCGGCCTCGGCAACCGCGACATCGCCCGCGCCCTGTTCATCAGCGAAGCCACGGTCAAGACCCACCTGGGCCGCATCTACGACAAACTCGGCGTCGACACCCGCGCGGGCGCGGTCTCGGTGGCGAAGGAACAACGCCTTCTCCCTTCTTGACGCGTCGGCGGGACCGGGGCGAAGGTCCGGGGCCGGCGCCCGTCCGGGGTGGGGAGGTCCCGGGACCCGTGACACCATCGGGTACGTGCTCGACATCGGCTACTCCCTCTCCCGGCGCTTCCCGGACCCCCCGCAGACCGACTACCGCTCGGCGGACGTCCACTCCCTGCGCCACGACCTGTTCTGCGGGGACGTCTACCTCGCCGACACCAATGCGGACCGGGAAGTGTCCACAGCCTGGGGATGGGTGCCCGTTCTGGACTTCGCCTGGGCGCTGTGCGACATCGTCGAGCAGCTCGACCAGGACCCCCGCGGCAACCGCTCCGCCAACCGCCAGCACGCCGAACTCGACTTCACCGAGTCCACGGACCGGATGCTGTTCGAGCGCCGCTTCGGCTGGGTCGACGTCGAGGCCGACTGGATGCCGGCCGAGGAAGCCCCGCTGACCTTCAGCCACCGCCTGCTGCGCCGCGAGGCCCGCGACTTCCTGCACGACCTCGTCGCGGACCTCGTCGACATGCACGACGGCCTCGCCGACAACCCCGTCATCTGGACCCTCCAGGCCAAGTTCCCCCGCGTCCCGGCGTGAGCGTGACCGGTCCCGGCGCGCCGGACGCCTACGCGACGCACTCCTACGCGGCCCTGCCCGAGGCGGCCGGCCCCGACGCGGCCGACCGCGCCGCAGACGCCGCCCGCGTCCGTCTCGACCGGGCCCTGGACCGGCTGGCCGTCACCTTCCGCGGAATGACGGCCCGGGCCGACGAGGTCCAGTGCGACTGCCACTGGGGCAGCGCCGAGGAGCTCGCCCGGCTGAAGGTTCCCGACACGGAACTCGACCCCGACCTGCTGCACCGCGCCTGGAGCGCACCCGACTGGCGCGACCACGGCGCCGTGCTGCGCCGCGTCCTGCCGCAGTTCGCCCGCGAGCTGACCGTCGGCCTCGGCGCCCACGCGTACGCCATCGGCCACGTCGGCCTCTCGTTCGAGCGCGGCGACTGGCAGCAGTGGCCCGCCGGGCAGAGCGCGGCCGTGCGGGAATTCCTGCACGCCTGGTGGGCCCACACCCTCCGCACCCCGGACCCGGCCGTCCCCGCGCACGACCTCCTCCCGCTGTGCAGGGAGGCCTCCGGCACGCTGGGCCCGTGGCTGGCGGTGTGGGAGGAGACCGAAGGCCCCGTCGCCGACCGCCACCTGGCCGAGACCTTCGACGCCTGGACGACCGAGCTGCTGGTGGGCTTCCTGCCGTGGCTCTCCGGGAGCAGCACCTGGGAGGAGGACGAGGCCGTCCACGACGAGCTCGTCTCCTGGTTCGCACGCCACGCCCCCGCACGGCTGCGCGCCCACGGCGCCTCCGAGGAGCTGCTCGAAGACGTACGCCTGCTCGGGCTCCCCGGCCCCGTCCGCGGGGCGGACCCGCACTGGCAGGTCGTGCGCCGCCGCATCGAAGCAGCGGCTACGCCTCCACCCGCAGCCCCAGCTGCGCCGCCAGCGCCGGAGCCAGATCGAACAACTGCGCCGGGCTGATCACGGCCCCGGCCAACGCGTCGACTCCCCGCGCGATCCCCAGCTCCGTGGCCTCCCGCAGGTCCACGTCCTGCATCCGCACCCCGCTGAAGTCCACCCCGCGCAGCGCGCAGTCCCGGAACTCCACCCGCTCCAGCACCGCACCCCCGAAGTCCGGCTCCACCAGCACGCACCCCTCGAAGACCACGTCCTTGAGCCGCGCCTTGCGCAGGTTCAGGTAGTCGATCTTCCCGCCGCGGACCACCACCCGCTCCAGCACGGCCCCGTGCAGCTGCACCCCGCCCAGCCGGGCGTCCACCAGCTCCACGTCCCGCAGCGAGGCCCCGGACAGGTCCGTCCCCACCCCCCGGACCCCCTCCAGCACCGAGTCGAGGACCCGTGCCTTCGACAGCCCGGCCTCGTCCAGGACGCAGCGCCGCACCGCGCAGTCCATGAACCGGGCCCCGATCCCCTCCTGCCCCGCCAGGTCCAGGTCCGCGAACTCCAGGCCGTCGTAGTCCCCGTCCGGTTCCAGCCCGCCCCCTTGCCACGCCACCAGCTCCGGCAGCCGAACCTCCGGCCGTCGCGCCGCCTTCACCGTCCGCTGCTGCCCCTTGCTCGCCATGCCCCCATCGTGGCCCACCCCACCGACAATCCCTTGACCTCAACCATGCTTCAGGCAAGAACGTGGGCCCATGACCACCGTGCCCGCGATGACCACCGCGCCCACCATGAACGCGATCCGCCTCCACGCCTTCGGCCCCGCCGAGAACCTCACGTACGAAAGCGTGCCGACGCCCGTACCCGCCCCCGGCCAGGTCCGCATCGCCGTCGCAGCCGCCGGCGTCCACCTCCTCGACACCGCCCTGCGCGAGGGCGAGCGCGGCCCCGCACCCGCCCTGCCCGAGCTCCCCACCGTCCCCGGCCGCGAGGTCGCCGGCACCGTCGACGCCCTCGGTCCCGGCACCGACCCCGCCTGGCTCGGCCGCCCCGTCGTCGTCCACCTCGGCTTCGCCCCCGGCGGCTACGCCGAGTACGCCGTCGCCGACGCCGACCGCCTCCACCCCGTACCGCCCGGCCTCGACCCCGCCGAGGCCGTCGCCATGATCGGCACCGGGCGCACCACCCTCGGGATCCTCCAGTTCGCCGACCTCGGCCCCGGCTCCGTCGCCCTGGTCCCCGCCGCCGCGGGCGGCATCGGCACCCTGCTGGTCCAGTACGCCGTGAACGCCGGCGCCACCGTGATCGCCCTCGCCGGCGGCCCCGCCAAGACCGCCCGCGCCGCCGCCAACGGCGCCCACCTCGCCCTCGACTACACCGACCCCGCCTGGCCCGACGCCGTGCGCGCCCGGTACCCCGCCGGCGCCACCGTCCTCTTCGACTCCGTCGGCGGCGAAACCGCCCGCACCGCCCTCGACCTGCTCGCCCCCGGCGCCCGCCACCTCGTCTTCGGCTGGTCCGGCGGCCCCCTCGACCTCACCGACGCCGAACGCGCCGGCCTCACCGCCCGGGGCATCACCACCCGCGGCGTCCTCGGCCCGGCCATGCTCCAGCAGGTCGGCGCCCCCGACCCGCTGCGCGTCCTGGAGACCCGCGCCCTCGCCGAAGCGGCCGCCGGCCGCCTGCGCCCGGCCCTGACCCGCTACCCCCTCGCCGAGGCCGCAGCCGCCCACCACGCCCTCGAAACCCGCGCCACCACCGGCAAGGTCGTCCTCGAACCCTGACCGGCCCGACCGTCCTGACCGGCCCGGCCGGCTCGGCCGCCCTACGCGGAGCCCAGGGCCGCCAGCGCGCCGTCCGTCAGCCGGTACACCGACCACTCCTCCTGCGGCCGCGCGCCCAAGGCCTCGTAGAAGGAGATGGTCGGCGCGTTCCACTTCAGGACGGACCACTCCAGCCGCTCGTAGCCCCGCTCCACGCACGTCCGCGCCAGCTCCGCCAGCAGCGCCTTCCCGTGGCCGCCCCCGCGCACGCCCGGCCGCACGTACAGGTCCTCCAGATAGATCCCGTGCACCCCGCGCCACGTCGAGAAGGAGAGGAACCACACCGAGAAGCCGACGGCCTCCCCGTCCTCCGTCTCCGCGATGTGCGCGAACACCGCCGGACGCTCCCCGAACAGCGCCTCCCGCAACTGCTCCTCGGTGGCCCGCGCTTCGTGCGGCACCTTCTCGTACGCGGCGAGCTCGCGGATCATCGCGTGGATGACGGGGACGTCGGTGACTTCAGCGCTACGGATCATGCGCGCAGCCTAAAGGGGTGGATCGCCCGCAGGTCAGCGCCCCAGCAATACCTCCGCGACCGTCAACTGCTCCTCGTCCAGGCGCTCTTCCCCGTCCTCCACGTCCCACAGGCAGTTCTGCAGCACCCGCCCCAGCGTCCACGCCCGCGCCCGCTCCCGGTCCGGCCCCACCGCCTCCGCCAGCAGGTCGAACCGCCACCGCACCTCCTGCGGCCGGAAGTCGTTGACGATCGCCGGCAGCAGATCGAAGCCCGGATCCCCGGCCAGCGGCTTCGGATCGATCGCCAGCCACGGCTCCCGGTCGCCCGCCAGCACGTTGTCGTAGTGCAGGTCCCAGTGCAGCAGCCGGTCCCCCGGCTCGCCCGCGACCTCCGCCACCGCCGCCGCGCAGTCCCGCAGCAGCGCCCGCTCCCGCTCCTCCACCAGCAGCCCCGCCGCCCGCGGCACGTCCGCCAGCATCTGGGCCGCGATCTCCCCCAGCCCGCGCAGCCCGGCCGGCGCGGGCACCGCCGTCAGCTGCGCCAGCAGTTCCCCGACCACGCCCACCGCCCGCCGCGCGTCCTGCCGCACGAGCGCCGACAAGTGCCGCCGCTCGTCGAGCCGTTCCAGCAGCAGCGTGCCCGTCTCCGCGTCGTGCTCCAGCAGCCGTACGCACCCCCGCCCGCCCCACGCGCGCAGCGCGACCGGCTCCCCCACGCTCTCCTCGTCCAGCGACACCAGCTTCAGTACGGCCGCACTCCCGTCGGCCCGTTCCACCGGCAGCACCAACGCCGTCACCCCGTGCATGGCCGGCCCGGCGCACCGCAGCTGCCACCGCTCCAGGAACCGCGCCGCCCGCTCCGGCAGCGCCGCGATGAACTCCCGCCCCGCATCGCCGTTGAACCTGAGCTGCGCCTCGACCAGCCCGTCCGGAATCTCCCCGATGTCCACCATGATCCGAAGGTATCCCGGCAGGCCGCACCGGCGGCTACAAGAGAGACGGCCTCACCCGGTCCCCGCGCCCTTCAGCGTCCGCGCGACAGCCGCACCGCGGATCCATCAGCACCTGCACCGTGCGCGGCGCGTCCGGCGTCCCCACGACGGCCTTCGCCCCGTCGACGTCAACCGAACCTCTCACCTGAAAACACAACAAATACCCCACCACCCTACGGTCCCCGCCGCCCCTCCCACATCGGCCATCCGGCCGGGAAACCCGCCCCAACGCACGACAACCAGCCCCTGGACGCCCTACCGGAACCGGGTGTACCAACTCCCCCATGACGATCAACGGCGGTATTTCCTTCTGGTACGCGACCGACCCGGGCGCCGAGGCCACCCCACCCCGCGCCCCCCTCACCGCCGACAGCACCGCCGACGTCGTCATCGTCGGCGGCGGCTACACCGGCCTGTGGACCGCCTACTACCTCAAGCGGGCCGCCCCCGACCTCCACATCACCGTCCTGGAACAGAAGTTCTGCGGCTACGGCGCCTCCGGCCGCAACGGCGGCTGGCTCTACAACGGCATCGCCGGCCGCGACCGCTACGCCGCGCTCCACGGCCACGAGGCCGCCCGCCGCCTCCAGCACGCCATGAACGAGACCGTCACCGAGGTCATCGACGTCACCACCAAGGAAGACATCGACGCCGACATCCACCGCGGCGGCGTCCTCGAAGTCGCCCGCACCCCCGCCCAGCTCGGCCGCCTCAAGGCCTTCCACGCCGCCGAGCTCTCCTTCGGTGAGAGCGACCGCGAACTGTTCGACGCCACCGAGACCCACCGGCGCATCAACGTCGCCGATGCCGTCGGCTCGAGCTGGAGCCCGCACGGCGCCCGCATCCACCCACTCAAGCTCGTCAAGGGCCTCGCCGCCGCCTGCGAACGGCTCGGCGTCGTCATCCACGAGTCGACCCCCGTCACCGAGATCGCCCCCCGCCGCGCCGTCACCCCCTACGGCACCGTCCGCGCCCCGTACGTCCTGCGCTGCACCGAGGGCTTCACCGCCGCCCTCAAGGGCCAGAAGCGCTCGTGGCTGCCGATGAACTCCTCGATGATCGTCACCGCCCCGCTCCCCGCCGCGACCTGGGACCAACTGGGCTGGTCGGACTTCCCGGTCCTCGGCGACATGGCCCACGCCTACATGTACGCCCAGCGCACCGCGGACGACCGCATCGCGATCGGCGGGCGCGGGGTCCCGTACCGCTTCGGCTCCCGCACCGACAACGACGGCCGCACCCAGCCCGCCACGATCGACTCCCTCCGCGACCTCCTCTTCTCCTTCTTCCCGCAGCTCACGGGTACGGAGATCACCCACGCGTGGTCCGGCGTCCTCGGCGTCCCGCGCGACTGGTGCGCCACCGTCACCCTGGACCGCACCACGGGCCTGGGCTGGGCCGGCGGTTACGTCGGCTCGGGCGTCGCCACCGCCAACCTCGCCGCCCGCACCCTGCGCGACCTGGTCCTCGGCGAGTCCACCGACCTCACCGCCCTCCCCTGGGTGGGCCACAAGGTCCGCCGCTGGGAACCGGAACCCTTCCGCTGGCTCGGCGTCCAGGCCCTCTACGCCGCGTACCGCGAGGCCGACCGCCGCGAAACGGCCACCCACCGCCCCACCACAACACCCCTGGCCCGCCTGGCGGACCGCATCTCGGGCCGCCGCTGACGCCCGGCGCCCAGGACATGCCGAAGGCCCCGGACCGTGCAGGTCCGGGGCCTTCGGGCACGGAGCCCCCTGTCGGGTTCGAACCGACGACCCCCGCTTTACAAGAGCGGTGCTCTGGCCAGCTGAGCTAAGGAGGCAAGCCGCCATCACTCTACACAGACCGCTCTTGCGCGGGCCATCACATTGAAAGCTGCAGGCATCACCCGGCCGGTTACTTCGCGTCGCCGTTGAACTTCGCGGCCGACCAGAAGTAGCCGAGCGCCGCGAGACCCAGGCACCAGGCGACCGCGAGCCACCCGTTGTGGCCGATCCCGCTGCCGAGGAGCAGGCCGCGCAAGGTCTCGATGACGGGGGTGAACGGCTGGTACTCGGCGACCGGCTGGAACCAGCCCGGCATCGCGTCGACCGGGACGAAGGCGCTGGAGAGGAGCGGCAGCAGGATCATCGGCATCGCGTTGTTGCTGGCGGCCTCCGCGTTCGGGCTGATCAGGCCCATGCCGACGGCGATCCAGGTGAGCGCCGTGGCGAACAGCACGAGGAGTCCGAACGCCGCCAGCCACTCGAGGGCGGTCGCGTCCGTGGACCGGAAACCGATGGCCACGGCCACGGCGCCCACGAGGATCACGCTCATCAGGCACTGCAGCACGCTGCCGACGACGTGCCCGATGAGCACCGCCCCGCGGTGGATCGCCATGGTGCGGAAGCGGGCGATGATCCCCTCGGTCATGTCGTTGGAGACGGACACCGCCGTGCCCACGACGGTGCCGCCGACGGTCATCAGCAGGATGCCCGGGACAACGTACGCGATGTACGCGGAGCGGTCCGCGCCGCCTCCCATCCCCGCGCTCATCACGTCTCCGAAGATGTAGACGAAGAGGAGCAGCAGCATGATCGGCGTGAGCAGGAGGTTCAGGGTGAGCGACGGATAGCGCCGGGCGTGCAGGAGGTTGCGGCGCAGCATCGTCGACGAGTCGCGGACGGCGAGGGAGAAGGAGCTCATCGGACAGCCTCCTCGGGCTGGTTGGGGACGCTCGTGCCGCCGGTCAGGGCGAAGAACACGTCGTCGAGGTCGGGGGTGTGCACGGTCAGCTCGTCGGCCTCGATGGCGGCGGAGTGCAGCCGGTCGAGGAGGGAGCGCAGCTCGCGCTGGCTGCCGTCGCTGGGGATCTGCAGGGACAGCGCCTCGTCGTCCCGGGTGACCTCGCCGAGCGCGAGGGCGGCGGCCCGGTAGGGGGCCGGGTCGGTGAAGCGGAGCCGGACGTGCCCGCCGGGGATGAGCCGCTTCAGCTCCTCGGCGGTGCCCTGGGCGGCGATCCTCCCGTCGTTGAGCACGGCGATGCGGTCGGCGAGCTGGTCGGCCTCCTCCAGGTACTGGGTGGTGAGGAAGACGGTGACGCCGTCGGCGACCAGCTCGCGGATGATCTGCCACATGGTGTGGCGGCTGCGCGGGTCGAGGCCGGTGGTCGGCTCGTCGAGGAAGATGATCCGCGGACTGCCGACCAGCGTCATGGCGATGTCGAGGCGGCGCTTCATGCCGCCGGAGTAGGTGGAGGCGGGCTTCTTCGCGGCCTCCCCCAGGTCGAAGCGCTCCAGCAGCCCGGTGGCGACCCGCCGCCCTTCCCGCTTGGACAGGTGGTGCAGGTCCGCCATGAGGAGCATGTTCTCCTCGCCGGTGATCAGGCCGTCGACGGCGGAGAACTGCCCGGTGACCCCGATCGCGGCCCGCACCGCCTGGGGGTCGGCGGCCAGGTCGTGGCCGCCGATGTGGACGCCGCCGGTGCCCGGGTCTGCGGAGGTGAGAGTGGAGAGGATCTTGACGGAGGTGGTCTTGCCGGCGCCGTTCGGGCCGAGCAGGGAGAAGATCGTTCCTTCGGGGACGGTCAGGTCGACGCCGTCGAGCACGACCTTGCCGCCGTAGGACTTGCGCAGTCCGTACGCCGCGATGGCCAGGTTCGTCATGGTGGGTGCTCCTCAGATGCTGCGGGCGGTGATGTCGCCGTAGCCGGTGGTGGCGTGGAGGGTGAGGGCGGCGTTGGCGCCGTCGCTGTTCTTCAGGGAGTTGTGGATG
>NZ_JARAYQ010000283.1:0-9933 GCF_033794505.1 Streptomyces sp. MB09-01
CCCCGAAACCCCCCGACCTCGTCCGCCGCACTCTGTCCGTCCTCGTCGGGGCCGACCACCTGCTCGACGCACCTGCCGTGCCGCACCCGGCACCCGACCCTAGGGTGGCGTCATGAGCGACCCGGAGAAGAACAAGGCCACGGCTCAGGCGTTCTACGACCTGATGTTCAACCAATGCCGCCCCGCCGAGGCCATCGAGCAGTACGCCGGCGACACCTACATCCAGCACAATCCACACGTCGGCGACGGCAAGCAGGCGTTCATCGACTACTTCGAGCGCATGGCCGCCGAGTACCCGGGCAAGCGGGTGGAGGTCAAGCGCGCCTTCGCCGAAGGCAACCACGTGATCCTGCACTGCCACCAAACCTGGCCCGAGGAGGAGTACGCCGGCATCGACATCTTCCGTTTCGACGCAGGCGGCAAGATCGTCGAACACTGGGACGTCCTCCAGGTGATCCCACCCACCTCCAAGAACGACAACACCATGTTCTGACCCTCGCCCTGCGCACGCCGACTTGCCGCACTGCAACGCTCACACGTAACCACCAACGGCCGCCCCCACAGGTAGGCAGAGCGCCAGCCGACCGCATCAATCGTTGCGATGAACAGCGCAGGTTCGGAACACTGCCTCTTCACCAGTACGGGGGCGGGGTCGAGCCGGACCGAGTACAGCACGTGGGTCACCGCCGAGCAGCTGCGCCCGCTGCCCCGGAATCGGCCTCGGGCACATCCCCGCCCACCCCCGCACTCGACGCCGCGTGGCTGCTCGACGGCCGCACCCACGGCCGCCCGGCCACCGTCCACGCCGAGGGCTGCCCGAGTGCCACCGACTGCGCGCACCCAGGGCATCATGCAGGCACTCGACGCACCCGCGCGCACCGGCACGAGGGCCATCAACCAGGTACTGCGCCCTGGGCGGCCGCTGGTGCTCTCCAGCCGCACCACCGAGTACCGGACCGCTCTGGCCCCGCCCACAGGCACACCTGTGCTTCTGAACGGGGCCGCAGGCATCCGGCTACACCCGCTCAACGCCGCTCAGGCAGCGGCCTACCTGCTACGCGACGCCGGTGGTCCCCACCACGCAGCCGCGGCCCGCTGGAGCCGGGTCGCCGCGTGCCTCGGTACCGGAACGCCAGCCGCCCAGGCTCTGAGCACCCCGCTCGGTCTCTTCCTGGCCCGCAGCATCTACAACCCCCGCCCGGGCCACGAGTACACGGTCGATCTCGCCCACCCCGACGAACTCCTCGACCGAACCCGCTTCCCCACCCGCCAGGATGTCGACGCCCACCTGTTCCGGATCTTCATCCCCGCCGCCTACAGCCCACACCACCGCCAGGCCAGCCCATGGACCGTCAAACAGGCCGAGCACACCCTCACCTTCCTCGCCCGCCACCTCGAATACTCCCTTCGCGGCACTCCCAACCTCGCCTGGTGGCAACTCCACAAAGCTCTTCCAGGATTCTCACTCGCCCTTATCCCCGGAGCGGCAGTCGGCCTCGTCTACGGCACTATCGGCCTCTTTAACAGCATGGGGGACGGGCTGGTGATCGGGATCCTTTTCGGAATTCTGGGGATGACGCTGCTCATGTTCAACCCGGCACGCAGCCCGTCGGAGGGCATCCGGTGGAACTGGAAGGGCAACCTTTGGCAACGCACACTCATGTCAGCAGTTGCGTTCGGGCTCGCGTTCTGGTCTTTCAGTGAACTCATTGATTATGCCGGCAACACAAGACGAGTCACCCTTGCTGGAGGACTTCTCGGCCTTGTCACGGGCGCCCTCATGGGTGGCCTGACACCACTGCAGCCTGATCTCAAGAATGCAGTGGGACCAGGCGCAGTCTTGGCTCGGGACCGTCGCGCATTCTGGACCGTCACGCTCGCAACCTGCACCGTAAGCTGTATTGCTATCGGATTGATTTCCACACTCTCGGGAGCGTCGCTCTCCGAGGCGCCGGCAATCGGACTTACGTTCGGAATTATCTTCGGGCTCGGAGCCTCGCAGCTCGGACGCGCCCGGTCGGCGTGGCTGGCCTTCCTGGCCACGCGTATCGAACTGGCATTGCTGGGACGTGTGCCCTGGCGGTTCATGGCTTTCCTCACCGACGCCCACGAACAGCGCGGCGTGCTGCGACAAGTGGGGGCGGTCTACCAGTTCCGCCACCTCGACCTCCAACGCCACCTCGCCGGCCCCCCACCAAGACACTGGATCGAGAACCCCCCGCACTGGCCACCCCTCACACCCGGCACACCCGGCGGAGGAACTCCATGAACGCCTCCGTACCGGTCCTACGGGCGCACCACCGGCCACCTCGCACCCCAGCAGCACACGATCTGGGGCGAGGGTGAGGCAAGGGTGCCCATAGGCGCTCCGTGCGCCCAGCCCCCAGGCCCCAGCGCAAGGCAAAGGCCTGGCCGAGCACCCACGCACCCGCACCGCGGCGCCCGGTGCGGTCTGGACCCGGGCCCGGGGCGGGAGCCGCGGACATGGCCGAGCTGCCGCGCGGCCCATGGCGTGACCAGCCCCGCCGTCACCGCGCTGTGCCACCAGACCTACGGCCGGTGACACGTCGTCGGCGGCCCGTCAGCCACCCACCAGTTCCTCAGCTCGTGAAGAAGGCCAGGCGGTCGCGTATCCGCAGAGCCGCCGGTCCCCCGGTCAGTTACCGGCCTCCGCGTGGAGAGCCCGCGCCATGGGAGAGGATCCGTCAGTGACGAAGGAACGGATCTGTGCCAGGTAGGCGTCCCGATCGACGCGGGAGAAGCGCAGCCCCGCCACCCGCCCGCCGAAGTCGTCGCCACGGGTGGCCGCCGTACTCGACAGGCCTCCCAGACGGCGGCGCCCGGCGCCGTCCCAGAGCGTGACCGTCCCTTGGAGGAGGCTCACCGCCAGCACCGAGCCGTCGTCGCTGAACTCCAGGTCCTGGATGACACCGGGGCCGAGGACGCCACGCTCGACGGCGCGGGTGGCGAGGTCCACGCGCTCCCCCGCGGAGGTGACCAGGAGGGAGCCGTCGGGGCTGATCGCGAGGTTGGCCGCGCCGGCGTCCGCGATCTCGTACTCCTGGCGGCCGGACCGGAGGTCCCACATCTGCAGGGCGCGGGTGAAGGGGGCGGCCGTTCTCCTTGGCGACCGCGACGGCCAGACGGGTGCCGTCCGGGGTGAAAGCGAACCCCATGATGCGGAAGGCGTGTGGGGGCAGGGTGAGCTCGGTGCGCAGCCGGTTCTCGCGGGCGTCCCACACCGTCACGCGCGGCTTGCCGTCCTCGTGCCAGGAGGCGGTGGCGAGGAGCCCCCGTCGTGGGAGTAGGCGGACGAACCGTCGTCGTCCTCGTCGTACGCGTCGGGGACGGACGGCATGACCGGATGGTGCGGCAGTTTGCGCACCTGGCCGTCGGCCGTGGTCCGCAGGCGGAAGCGGTCTTCGGCGTCGCTGTCCGTGGCGCAGTCGTGGTTCTGATCGCGAGAAGGGCGGCCTCCCTGGAGACCGCGAGGACCCTGGGCGTCGCGTGGTCCGGCAGGAGCAACGGGCCGGCCTTGCCGGTCTTGAGGTCGAGCAGCCGGACGCCCTGGCTCATGGTCTGCGCAGCGACGGTCCCCGAGGGGTCGACGGCGGCCGGCAGATCCGGGGTGCCCGCGGGCAGTTCGGCCCGGCCCGTGCGCTGGCCGCTGACCACGTCCCAGATCTCCACGCTCTTCTGGGCGTCGAGTACGGCAAGGGTCCGGCCGTCGAGCAGGAAGTCGGCGTGGTCGTCGTAGTAGCCGGTCGAGACCCGGGCGAGGTTGTTGGCTACGGCGCGCTCGTCCTGGCCCAGGGATCCGTAGAGGGCGGCCCGCGCGTCGTCGACCGGTGCGATCCGCCAGGCCGCGACGCTCAGCAGAGCGGCCATTTCGGGGTCCGAGGTACGCAGGCTCTCGGCGATGGAGGCCATCGTACGGGCGGACGCCTGGCGGGCCCGTTCGTCGCTGACGCCCTTCTGCTTCCAGGCGACCAGGCCCGCCACGAGCGCGAGGGACAGCAGGGCCGCCGCGCCCGCGCGCAGCCGCCGGGTGCGTCTGTGACGCGCTGCGGCCGCCTGGCGGCACGCCTCCAGGAACGCGCCCTCGAGCCGGCTCGCGCGGAGCCAGTCCGGCGCCCCGGCCGCGCAGACGCGTGCCGCCTCCGGGGCGTTGCCGGCCGGGAGGTCTTCGGCCCGCCTGCCCTGCCCGTCCCAGTACCCGGCAGCGGCGGTGGGCCAGCGCAGCAGGAGCAGGGCCTGGCGGTCGTGGTCCACCCAGTCGCGCAGCCGTGGCCAGGCGCGCAGCAGGCCGAGGGAGGCGAGGCGGGCGGCGTCGTCCTCCAGGACGAGGAGCCGGGCGACGGCCAGGGAGTCGAACGCGTCGCGCAGCGGGCCGCGTTCCTCGTACGGTCGGCCGTCGAGCCATTCCGCCGTGGCGGCGGTGCGCAGTGTGTCCTGGGAGCCGTCGGCGGCGGCGCCCGGGACGATCAGGCGGAGCGTGATCTCCCGTACGGCTCGCCGGGCCGGTTCCGGCAGGCGCTGGTACGGGGTCTCCGCAGCGGCCCCGAGGGCCGGCTCGGCCGCGTCGGCGGTGGCGTCGCGCAGCCGCCCGGCGTTGTCCCGGCCGGCAGCGAGCAGGGCCGCGTCGGCGGCGTCGGCCGGTCCGCCCAGCATCCTCAGCAGCAGCCCGGTGGCGGTGGGGCGGTCGGCCGGGGATTTGGCCAGTGCCTCGCCCACCAGTGCGCGCAGCGCGGGCGGCAAGGGGGTGAGGTCCGGTTGGTGTTCGGTGACCCGTACGACGATCTCGCCGATGTTCTCGCCGCGGAAGGGATCGCGTCCGGTGGCCGCGAACAGCATCACCGCTCCCCAGGCGAAGACGTCGGCGGCGCCGTCGGCGCGGCTCCCGGCGAGCACCTCGGGGGCCATGTAGCCGGGTGTGCCCATCAGGTGTCCGGTGGCGGTCATCGACATGTCCTCGGTGCGGGCGATGCCGAAGTCGATGACCCGGGGCCCGTCGGGGCCGAGGAGGACGTTGTCCGGTTTGAGGTCGCGGTGGACGACGCCCGCGCGGTGGATGGCGGCCAGGGCGGTGGCGGCGCCGGTGGCCAGTCGCACCAGTGCGTCGCCGCTGAGCGGGCCCGATGCGCGGACGGCCTTGCGTAGATCCCGGCCGGGGACGAACTCGCTGACGATGTAGGGCCGTTCGCCGTCGGTGCCGCTCTCCAGGACCCGTGCGGTGCAGAAGGACTCCACGCGCTGCGCGGCGAGCACCTCCTTGGCGAACCGGCCCGCGATGTCGGGGCGGGCGACGAGTTCCGGGCGCAGCACCTTGACGGCGACGCGTTGCCCGGCCTCGTCGTAGCCCTCGTACACGGTCCCCTGGCCGCCCGCCCCGAGCCGGGCGGCGAGCCAGTATCCCGCTATCCGTTCCGGGTCCTCGTTGGTGAGCAACTCGGCCATTCTTCCCCCTGGTTCAGCGTCCCCCGGTGCGCGCGCGGAGGGTATCAAGGGGTGCGGCCGTGGGGTAGGGGGCCGTGATCCGGGGCTCGGCCAGGGCCGCTCAGCGCATGCGGGGAAGGCGGAGGCTGAGCAGGACGGTCAGGGCGATCAGCGCGAGCTGTACCAGCAGGGCGGTAGCGACCGCCTCGCGCGGGCCGGCCGTCGGGGCCAGGGCGAGGAAGAGGCTGCCCAGTGCGGCGACGCCGAGCGCCAGGGCGGACTGCTGGGTGGTGATCACGACCCCGCTGCCCACCCCGGCCCGGTCGGCCGGCACGTCCGACAGCATCAGACGCATCAGCACGGGCAGTTGGAGGCCCTGGCCCAGGCCCGCCAGGAACACGCCCGGAGCGAGCGCGCCTGGGCCGAGGTCCGGCCATCCGTGGCGCAGGGTGGCCAGCAGCAGGGTGATGCCGGCCGCCTGGACCACGCCGCCGACGGTGACGACGCGGCTGCCGAAGCGGGCGACCATGCGCGGCCCGGCCATGGAGGCCCCGAAGAAGGCCAGGGCCATCGGCACCAGCGTCAGCCCCGCCGTCACCGGGCCCATGCCCAGGATGTCGTACCGGCCGTTCTGGACGCACGCCGGGATCGGCCCCCGTTGGTCGAGCACGGCCCGCACGGCGGGTGTCACGCCGGGGCACACCGTGGGCGATGCCGGGTCCTGACCGCCGGCCAGCGCGAACAGGTGCGCCTGTTCGCTCACGTCGAGACCGGAAGGCGAGGACGATGCGCACCGGGCCACGGAGTGAGCCCCGAAGTGCCACGTGGACCGCGGGCCGGTTGAGCGCGGGAAGGCGTCAAGAAACTGTTGACACGATGATCATGTCAAGGTTTCCTTGACGTATGCCGATCTTGAACTCGACGGCGTCCCACGAAGACGCCTCCTCCGCCGCCGACTCCCTGGCCCTCCTCCTCCCGTGCACCGCGCTCCTGCCCGCGCTGGCCTCGATGTTCGCCGACCGGTTCAGCACGACCGGCTGGGTCGTGGTGGTCACGGTCGAGCTCGCACTCATCGCCACCACGAGCGCGCTGGCCGCTCGTGCCGCCGCCCGTAGCGCTGCCACCCGTAGCGCTGCCACCGATACCGCTGCCGTCCGGGCCCGGCGCGACGCGGCGGTGCTCGACCTGCTGGAGCCGCTCGCCGGGGAACGGCGATGAGCGGCGAGCCGCTGCTGGACCCGCAGGAGAGCGCCCGCATCCGGGAGGGGGTCGCGGCCGCCGTCCTCGGCGCCCGCGAGGACCTGGCCGCATCGCTGGAGCACGACGCCGACGGCTATCTGCGTCTGGTCGACGCCTCGCGCGTCGGCGCCGAGGAGGCGAGCCGGCTGCTGCGGGAGGCAGTCCAGGGCGCCAGGGCTGCCGGGCACAGCTGGGACACCGTCGGCCGCATCCTGGGCGTGAGCCGGCAGGCCGCCCAGCAGCGCTTCGCGGTAAAGGTGACCGACGCCGTGGGCTCCGGACGGGAGGCGGGGGAACCGGGTGTGGCGGAGCGTCGCATCCTCAGTCCGCTGTCCGCGTTCAACGAGATGGCCGCTCTGGCGGAGGCCGGGCGCGAAGGCTGGCACCTGGTCGGTTACGGTGCGCTGTTCCACGAGGTGGAGGCGTCCGACCAGCCGTGGGAACACTGCCGGGTGACCCTCGCCTCCGGCGGCCGCCACCGCCGGATGGAGGAGGAAGGCTGGATCCCCGTCGGTGCGGGCTGGTTCCCCTGGCGGTACTACAAACGGCCGCTCGACCCGGCTCAGGAGCACTGAGTGGATCACCCCGCCGATCGCGTCACCCCGCGCGGGTGGACACCGATGCCGGCCCGGCCTCGGGAACGTGGGGATCCTGGCGCAGCAGGCGGGCACGGTCCGCGGCTGCCGTGCCCGGGCCGTCGGGGCGGCCGGGAGCGTGATGGCGTGGGTGCGTTCGCGCTGCCGGGCCTCGGGGCGGTGGCGGATGGTGTGCTGGTGCCAGGCGTAGTCGCCGGCGAGCCAGTCCTTGAGGCCCTGCAGGCAGCGGGCGGTGTCGCGGCCTGCGGAGGCCTGCGGGAACGCGAGGAGGGATTCGGTGGTGAGGCGGTCTCAGAGTGAAAGCCGTGCCTGCGGGAGCCGATGGGTGAGCACGGCCGCTTGAGGACACCGGACTGCCGCAACACCTGACCGTCCACCAGCAGTCAAACTC
Organism: Streptomyces sp. MB09-01; assembly: GCF_033794505.1. Classification (NCBI taxonomy): domain Bacteria; kingdom Bacillati; phylum Actinomycetota; class Actinomycetes; order Kitasatosporales; family Streptomycetaceae; genus Streptomyces; species Streptomyces sp. MB09-01. Next base: position 7,663 of record NZ_JARAYQ010000283.1, read on the forward strand.
CGTAGGGCCAGACGGTGACGTGATCCTGCGCCGCTCGGACCTCGACCCACGTCCCATCGACACCTTCCGGCACTGGTGGGCCGGCCAGGTCGAACAGGATCAGCGCGCCGCCCACTTCCAGGACGGCCCCTCCGTCTTCAGGGAGGCTCAGCCGTCCACGAAAGATGATGCAGTCACCGTCTTCCCGCAGCTCAGCGGTGCCAGTAGCACTCGGCCGGGCGTTCACCGCCCAGGCGATGTCCTCATCCACCGTCCACTCGACATGGTGTTCTCGCCCCACTGCCTCAGGGGCCCCTTGCCAGAGCGCCACAACGGTGCCCACCGCCGAGCGCACCCGGACGGTCAAGGGACTCAACGGGCAGGGATGCACTGCGTCTACTGTGACCAACACCCCGCCATCATCCTCGACTGCCTTACCAAACACATTCGCAGGGGCAGAACACCTTTTTTTGAAGAGCGGTTTGTCCCAACAGGATTGTCTGACGGCGTTCTGGGCGGTCGGCTCAACTGGGGCTTCTGGGGTGATGGGTGCCGACGAGGTGACTGTGACTGGTGACGGCAGTCGGGCTTCCGTTTCAGTCCCTTCGCTCCTGTCTGATCCCAAGGCACCCCCAGTTCGCGCCCTGTGGCCGAGGGGCTGTCGGCAGTACTACCGAAACATGCCTCGAAGCCGGCCGTATCCAAGTGACCTGTCCGATGCCCGATGGGAGCTGATGGAGCCCATTCTGTCGGCCTGGCGGGCTGAGAGGAGAGGGAAGGGCCTGGATATCGGGCGGCCGCCCGAGCATGACCTGCGACGGATCACGGACGCGGTCCTGCACGTCGACCGCACCGGCATTCCTGGCGATACCTGCCACACGATTACGACTGGTCCGGAAGGCCGCAGGCCGGGACGCCGAACCGACCGCATGTGTGCTGGACGCCCAGAGCGTGAAGACGTCCGCCAACGTCCCGGCCACCAGCCAGGGCATCGACGCGGGCACGAAAATCGCAGGACGCAAACGCCACGTCAGCGTCGACACCCTCGGCCTCCTCCTCGCGGCCTCCGTCAGGACAGAACGCTCTTTTACTACGGGCCGCCACGGAAGTACCGGCTGCCGTGATGGCGGGGGCGGTCGCCGCGTTCGTGGGCCGCGTCGGAGCGGTCGGCGGGAGCCGAGAGTCGGGCGAGGGCCCTGAGGGTCGCCAAGCCGGCCAGCACCTCGGAACGCCGGTCGGCGGACTTCATCCAGACCGGCAGACGGGCGAACATCGCCCTCGTCGGCGAGGCGTGACGCTCGCGCAGCCGGGCGGCCACGTAGGCGGCGAGGGCGTCGACGTGCTCCTCGTCGTACGCCCACAAGATGCGCCCCGCACAGCGCGTCTGAAGCCAGAGCGGCCGCCGGAAGAAGGGGTCTTCGGTACCTCCGGGCACCGCACCGACCAGACCGCCGCCCCGTTCCTCGGCCGCCCAGTCGGCGACCGCGCCGCAGCCGGCGCAGGCGAGGCGGCGGGGCCGGGAGAGCAGGTCGCTGAAGTACTTCGGCGTCTCGAGACGGGGCAGGGGCACGACGAGTGCGCGGCCACCACACCTCGGGCAGACCACGAGCATCCGGCTGGTGAACTGGACGAGCCACGTGCCGTGGTCGTGGTGGCGGACCGGTGTGGGGTGCGGCGCGGGCTCGGTACTCATGAGGGCCACGATGCCAGGCTCGCCGAGGCCAGTCGAACGCACGGAAACGGGACGGCCCGTGAGTGCGGTACGCCGGCGTTCACGCGCCGAGCAGGTCCCGGTGGGCCACACCGGCGAGGCAGCTCTCGATCCGGCCCCGCACCCCCGTGTCCGGCCTCTGTCCCAGGTGATCCGACACAGCCGGCTCCCGCACAAGCCCCGTGGCGTCAGTAGCTCTTCGCCCGGTTGGATGTGGGCGATGGCCGTCGACCTCGTTCACGAGGCTCATCCGACCGCCGCGATACTGGCTGCCATGACGAGCACTCCTGGCACGCCCACCACACCCGCCGCCTTCTCACGGATCAAGATCCGGACCGGCGCAGTGGTGTTCTGCGGTCATGACGTCGCACTCATCCGACGCGACCGCCCGGATTCCACCCACTACAGCCCGCCCGGCGGCAACGTCGAAGACGGCGAAGACCTTCGCGAAGCCCTCCGCCGCGAACTCGCCGAAGAACTCGACCTGGACATCGACCAAGCCGAGGGCGGGGAACTCCTGTGGGTCGTCGACCAGCGCGTCACCCGCCCCGGGCCCACCCCGCCACCGCGCAAGCTCCACC
>NZ_JARAYQ010000284.1:0-9883 GCF_033794505.1 Streptomyces sp. MB09-01
GGCAGGGGCCATGGGGGCCTCAGTTGATCCGGATGAGCCGGGCCTTGAGGACGGCGAGCAGGCCGCCGTTGACGGTGACGTCCGAGGTTCCGTCGACCCGCACCGACCGGCCGCCGATGCTGACCCCGGCGGTTGCGTCGATGTCCACCTGGCGGCCGGACACCTTCACGGTGCCCTGGGGGGCGTCGAGCGTGATGCCGTTCTTGTCCATCAGGACCGAGGTCAGCGGGCGGCCGCGCCCCGCGTACACGGTGAGCTCGATCCGGTCCCGGCGGTCGTCCATGCGTACTTCGAGCCGCTCGTCCCCGGTCACCAGCCGCAGCCCCGAGGGGCCCGGCGCCGGCGCGTCGAGCAGTTCCACGCGGTGGCCCGAACGCGACGCCACCGAGCGGCGGTTGACCTTGCCGCTGGTCTTGTCGATCAGTGGCACGTCGTGCGGTGAGGGCTGGTCCACGCCGTTGTAGAGCCCGCCGATGACGTACGGGCTGTCGAGCAGTCCCTGTTCGAACCCGACGAGCACCTCGTCGTTGACCTCGGGGCTCACCACGCCGCCGCCGCCCTTGCCGCCCCACTGGACGGTGCGCACCCAGTCCGTGACGTACGTGTCGTCGAGCCAGGGGAACTTCAGGCGCACCGCGCCGCGTTGGGACCCGTTCGGTTCGCGCACGTCCGTGACCACGCCGATCGCGAGACCGGGGATGCGCGGGCCGCGCCCCGGCGCGTTGGCGCCGGTCACCAGGCCGGCCAGGGAGCGGTCGGGGCTGGAGCTGACCCACACGGTGGTGCGGTAGCCGCCGTGCGGCTCCAGGACGTGCTGCACGGCCGTCGCCGTGTACCGGCCGGAGAACGCCTGTCCGACGTTGCCGAGCGCGACCGCCTTGCCAGCCCGCAGCAGCGGGTTCCCTTCGGCCACCGCCTCCAGCTCGCCGAAACCGGAGCTGATCCGGTCCGCCGCGGCCCTCGCGACCGCCGTGGTCTCGGCCTGCGTGCGGTACGGAGTGTCGGTGACGGCCACGGCCGACTTGCCGAAGCGTGCGGCGAGCTGGGGGCTGAGGCCCGGCACCACCGTGTCGCTGACCACCGACGGCTGCTGGGCGACCAGGGGCCGCTTCGTGGTCACGTCCCAGCCGCGCACCTGCACGGTCGAGGAGCCGTCGGCGGCCGACAGTGCGGCCCGCAGGGCGAGGAGGTTCCTCCCGTACTCCAGGACCATCGGATTGCGCACGGCCGACGTCGACGGGGCGGGCGCCCCGGACGCCTTCACGGGCCGGGTGAACTGGAGGATCCCCTGGTCGTCGACGCGCACCTGCGCGCCGCTCTCGCCCGCGAGGTACTGCAGGAAGTCCCAGTCGGAGACGTTCGCCTGCGACAGCTGCTTGTACGTCACCGGCGCCGCCTCCACCTTCCCGACGGGAAGGCCCGCTCCGGCGGCCACCTTGCGGACGATCGCGGCGGCGGTCATGTTCCGGTACGCCACGACCTTCCGGCCGCGCTGGAGGCGGTGCGCCTTGGAGTAGGCGCGCACGACGGTGAACGAGCCGGTGCGGTCCCGGTCGATCTCCAGGGCCGTGACCTCGCCGTTGAACAGCCGCTCCCGCGCCTGCCCCTTCACGGTCATCACCGACACCCGCAGCGGGGAGCCGATGGTGATGCCGGTGGCGCGCAGGAACTCGTGGTCGGGGTCGCGGTAGGTGAGCACGGCGGTGTCCGGCAGGCCCACGTTCTCGTCCACCACACAGCTCACCAGCTGCGCCGCCCAGATCGGCGGCAGTTCGCCGGGGGCCTCCACGATCGGGTCGGCCGCGAACGACCGGCCTCCGGATTCGGACCCGCTCACCGCTGCTCCTCCTCGCCGTGCTGGTCCCGCGTGCCGGGCACCACGATCTCGGTGCCGGGGACGAGTGCCATCGGGTCGTCTATGCCGTTGGCCTCCGCGATGGCCCGCCAGGCCGTCGCGTCGCCGTATTCGCGCCAGGCCAGCATGGCCAGGCTGTCGCCCGTCACCACGGTGTGCGTGCTGCGGGCGGTGCGTGAGCCGGAGGTCGGGTTCTGGCCCGGCGGGTCGACGCTCGCCTCTTCGATGGACAGCGAGCAGGTGGCCCGCAGCGGTTTGCCGTCGACGTCGAAGAGCGTGTACGACACCGACAGGTTCGACAGGACCCCGTCGAACGACGTCGTCCGCGCGCTGCCCCACTCGAAGCGCACCCAGGGGCTCGCCGGCTTCTTGCGGCCGAGGCTGGCCGGGGTCGGCACGCACGCCTTCATCAGCTTCTCCACCGCCTGCTCCACCGAGTTGTCGTGGGTGGCGGTGGCGTCCAGGAACACCTCCAGGCTCAGGGTGCGCGGGCCGCTGCCGACGAACTCGGGCAGCGCCGACTGGCCCGCCATGCGGGACGGGGAGCGCCGCCACTCGGTGGTCTTGCCCAGTTGCAGGGTCGAGGGGTTGAACTGGAGATCGAGCTTCGCGATCGTTCCGCCCGGCTTGGCCCCGACCGAGGCCGGCGGCTCCTTGAGGGTGAGCTGGGCCCTGGCGCGGCTGGCGCGTGCCGATGAGGCCATGGCGTGGACTCCCTTCCGGAGCGGGGACGACGAGGAGGACGGACGAGGGCGGGGCGGCGGGCGGTCAGGAGGGCAGCAGCCCCTGGTGGGCGATCTCCAACGTCTCCACCGCCGCCGCGGAGTTGGCGGGGTCGAAGGACGGCCCCTGCCACCGGACCGGGACGATCCCGAACACCTGCCAGCTGATGATCCGGCTCAGGTCGGGCCGCAGGGCCACGATCTCGCCGTCCTTGGGCTCGACCCGCCGCAGCGTCTCGTCCAGCCAGCGGCCGATCTTCGCCGTGTCGGTGGTGACGGGCCGGGTGAGGGTGATGTTCGACCAGGTCACGCGGCCCGGCAGCTGCCAGGTGAAGCCGTTGTTGCCGCCCTCGGCGTAGCTCTCCATCTCGACTTCGGCGCCCATGCCGGAGCAGGTGTGGAAGGCGCCCAGGTCGTTGCCGCCGATCGCCAGCCGGAAGAACACGCTGGTCGCGAAGATGTTGTCCGTCATCGGTCCGTCGTCCGTTTCTCGTGCGTACGTGTTCTCAGCGACGGCCGTCGAAGGGCCGGCCGGCGCGTTCCCGGCCGCGCCGCAACTCGGTGCGCAGCAGGCGGGACACCGGATCGAGCAGGCGGCGTGCGAGATCGTCCAGATCGGCGTCGGGGACTTGGGGTGCGGCGTGCCGGTCGGCCGGGGCGGGCTTGGCGGGGTGGGTGCCCCCGGCCGGCCCCGGGCTGAGCGTCACGGCGCAGCCGAACCCCGGCTACGTCGGCGGCCGCGTCGTCGTCACGTACACCGTCCGCAACGGCCGCAACGCCCTGGCCACCGGCCTGCGGCTGCGCATCGGCCTCCCGCAGGGCGTGCCCCACGCCGGGCCGCCGGCGGGCTGCGACCAGAACTGGGAGTGCGCACTGCCCGACCTGGCACCGGGCGCCCGGACCGTCCTGCGGGTCGTCCTCAGCCCCGACAGGGCGCTCACCGGCCAGGTGACCGGCAGCCTGACCACGACCGGCACGGACGCCGACCCCCGCGACAACACCGCCCAGCAGCAGCTGCGCATCCTCCAGCCGCGCATCGTCGCCGTGCCGCCGATCGGCAAGCCCGGCTTCGTCACCTCCGTGCGCGGCGAGGACTTCCCGCCCGGCGTGCCGGTGCGGTTCACGTGGAAGCCGGGCATCACGGCCGCGGCGGCACCGACGTTCCCGCAGCGGGACGGCACGTTCATCGGCCAGCTGCTGATCCTGGCCAAGGACCAGACGGGCCCCCGCGTCATCACCGCGAACGGCCCCGGCTTCTCGCCGGTGCAGACCGACTTCCTCGTGGTCAACGGCTCGGTGCAGCCGCCCGACGAGGTGACCCGCCGGTGATCCACGAAGTCGACGAGGGACTGCGCCGGCTGCTGGCGGAGTCCGGCCTGGAGGCGTCGGGCATCGAGGTGGTCTTCGACGCCCCGACGAGCGAATGGGCGGCCCGCCGCAGCGCGCCCACGGTCTGCGTGTTCCTGTACGACATCCGCGAGGACCACACCCGGCGCGGCAGCGGCGCGGGCGAGGTGTACGACGCGGACGGGTTCGTCGTCGCGCGCCGCACCCCGCCGCGCTGGTTCGAGCTGACGTACCTGGTCACCGCGTGGGCCGGCAGGCCGCAGGACGAGCACCGGCTGCTCTCCCAGGTGCTCTCCTGCCTCGTGAACACCGACACCCTGCCCCCGCACCTGCTCACCGGCACGCTCGCCGAACTCGGCCTGCTCGTGGACGTGGACGCGGGCGGCACCGGCATGGACGCACCGGCCGCCTCCGACGTGTGGTCGGCGCTCGGGGGTGAGCTGAAGCCGTCCCTCGGGCTGCGCGTGAAGGCACCGCTGGCGGGCATCAGCACGATCACGGCCCCGCCCGTCACCGAGGGGCTCGTCGTGAATTCCGTACCGCAGGCCGAACCGGACGGGGCCGAGAGTGCGCGCCGGCTGCGCTACACCGGGCTGGGCGATCCGGGACCGGAGGGCTTCGGCGGCTCCCGGGAACGGCCGAACGCTCCCGCCCGCCGCCGACGGGGGGAACGGCAGCCGTGACGCACACCATCCGGCCGGTGACCGCGCCCGCGGCCCCGGGCGGCACCACCCCGTACCTGTGGACCCGGCTCCAGCTCGTCGAGGAGCGGGTACGCCGGGCCGTGGAGCTGCGGCGCGCCGTCGATCCCGACCCGGACGACCCCTACCGGGGCCAGTACCTCACCCCCGAGGCGGCCGCGCGCGTCCTGGACGCACCGCACGGCCCCGGCCTGCCCGCACCCGCACCGGCCGCGCCCCCGCCCGGCTCGCCGCTCGACGTCCTGGCCACGCGCTTCGCGCTGGAGCCGCTCGACGTGGACCTGCTCCTGGTGGCCATGGCACCGGACCTGGACGCCCGCTTCGAACGGCTCTACGGCTACCTCAACGACGACCTGACGCGCCGCCGACCCACCGTCGGCCTCGCCCTCGAACTGTGCGGCCACACCGGCGTGGCGGCCGCACGGTTCCGGCTCTCCCCCACCGCACCTCTCGTCGCGGGCGGGCTGCTGGAGGTCACCGAGCCCGAACGGCCGCCCCTGTCGAGGGTGCTGGCCGTCCCGGACCGGGTCACCGCCCACCTGCTCGGCGATGCCTCGCCCGACCCGCGTCTGGCCGAAGTGCTCCGTCGGGCCGGCGACGACCCGGCCGTCGACCCGGCCGAGCTGCGGCAGGCCGTCGCCGCGGCCGGCAGCGGCACCCGCCACGTCCACCTGCGGACCCGCGGCGGCGATCCCGAGGGCCTGGCCACCGCCGCACTGCACGCGTACGGGCCGGGACCCCTCGCCCTGGACGCGGGGGCCCTGGCCCACCACGCCCGCGCCCTGCCCGAACTCGCCCGCACCACCGCCCGCGAGGCCCGACTGACGGGCGCCGGCGTGCTGATCGGGCCGCTGGAGGAACTGCCCGACCGGCCCGACGAGCGGGCCCGCGTCCTGCGCACGCTGTGCACCGTGCTGCGCGGCATCCCCCTGTTCACGTACGGAAGCAGCGGCTGGGAACCCGCCTGGGCGGCCGACACCCCCGTCACGCTGACGGTGGCCGCCCCCACCCCCGACCGTCACGTCACCCGCTGGCGGCACGCGCTGGAGCGGGCCGACGGAGAACACGGGGCGGGCGGGGACGCCGACGCGCTCGCCCGGTCCGTGTCCGCGCACCGCCTCGACGCCGGGCAGCTGCGCCGCGCCGCCGACACCGCGGTGCGCACCGCCGCACTCGACGGCCGCCCGCTCTCCCCCGACGGCCTGCGCGCCGCCGTACGGGCCCAGAACGGCGCGGGGCTCGCCCGCCTCGCCCGCCGGGTGGAGCCCGCGGTGGGCTGGGACGACCTGGTGCTGCCCGCCCCCACCCACCGCCGGCTGCGTGAACTCGCCGTGCGCGCCCGCCACCGCGACCAGGTGCTCGGGCAGTGGGGCATGCGGCCCGGCGGCGGGCGCGGGCGCGGGGTGATCGCGCTGTTCGCCGGGTCCTCCGGCACCGGCAAGACCATGTCCGCCGAGGTCGTGGCGGCCGACCTGGGCATGGACCTGTACGTGGTGGACCTGTCCACGGTCGTCGACAAGTACGTCGGCGAGACCGAGAAGAACCTGGAGCGGATCTTCACCGAGGCATCGGCCGTCAACGCGGTGCTGCTCTTCGACGAGGCCGACGCGATCTTCGGCAAGCGTTCGGAGGTGAAGGACGCCCACGACAAGCACGCCAACATGGAGTCGGCGTACCTGCTCCAGCGGATGGAGTCGTTCGACGGCATCGCCGTCCTGACCACCAACCTGCGGGCCAACCTCGACGAGGCGTTCACCCGCCGCCTGGACGTGGTCGCGGACTTCCCGGTGCCCGACGCCACCCAGCGACTGGCCCTGTGGGAGCGGTGCCTGGGCGACCGGCTGCCCCGGGCCGGCGACCTCGATCTGGGCTTCTGCGCGGACCGGTTCGAACTGGCCGGAGGCTCGATCCGGGCCTGCGCCGTGACGGCCGCCTACTTCGCGGCCGCGTCGGGTGAACCGCTGACCATGAGCCAGGTGGTGACGGCGGTCGCCCAGGAGTACCGCAAGCTCGGCCGCCTGGTCCTGGAGGGCGAGTTCGGGCCGTACCTGGGCCAGGTCACGCAGGTGTGAGCCCGGCGGCCGGGCGGGCCAGGCGCGGTGCCTGGCCGGCCCGGCGGGGGCGACCGGGAGGGCAGCGCACTTGCCCCCGGCCAGGTCCCCACGCCCTTGTCCCGGGCGGCGGCCGCCGGAAAGGCTGTGGTCAGACCTGATCGTGAAGCCGTAACCCGAAGGAGCGAGCATGCCGACGTACCTCACCCCGGGCGTGTACGTGGAGGAGGTGCAGTCCGGTGCTCGCCCGATCGAAGGGGTCGGCACCGCCGTCGCCGCGTTCGTGGGCTTCGCCCAGAGCGGCCCGTTCCACGAGCCGACGCTGGTCACCAGCTGGGACCAGTATTCCCAGCACTTCGGCGGTTTCACCGAGGGCACCTACCTGCCCCACGCCGTCTACGGGTACTTCGCCAACGGCGGCGGCGCCGCGTACGTCGTCCGCATCGGCGGGCCCGCCCGGGACGCCTCCGCACCGGCCGCCGCGGGCGCCGTCCCCCAGCCCCGCGCCGTGGAGCCGGTCGAGCTCGGCGGATTCCTGATCGCCGCCCGGCCGGGCGCCACCGGAGTGTCCGTGGAGATCGCCGAAGCGGAGGGCGAGAACCCGCCCGAGGACCGCTTCAAGGTCCTGGTCCGCCAGGGCGAGCAGGTGGCCGAAACCTACGAGGTGTCCGCCCGCAAGAACGTCAAGGGCTACCTCGTCACCCAGGCCCGCGCCTCGAAGCTGATCGAGGTCACCGAGCAGCGGGGCGCCGCCCAGACCCGGCCCGCCGGACAGACCGTCGTCGTGCCCGACGCCCCCGCCGCGTCGCCCGCCCCGGCCGGCCGCGGCGGCGTGGCCCGGCTCGACCCGGCCGAGTACGTCGGCGACTCCGCCGCCCGCACCGGGTTCGCGGGCCTTGAGACCATCGACGAGATCACCATGGTCGCGGTCCCGGACCTGATGAGCGCCTACCAGCGCGGCGACATCGACTCCGAAGGCGTACGCACCGTGCAGCTCGCGGTGATCTCGCACTGCGAGCAGATGGGCGACCGGGTGGCCGTCCTGGACACCCCGCCCGGACTCTCCGCGCAGCAGGTGCGCACCTGGCGCAACGACGAGGCGGGCTACGACTCCCGCTACGCCACCCTCTACTACCCGTGGGTGCGGGTCTTCGACCCGGCCGCCGGACGCAACACGACCGTCCCGCCGAGCGGCCACGTCGCCGGCGTGTGGGCGCGCAGCGACGCCGAGCGCGGTGTGCACAAGGCCCCCGCCAACGAGGTGATCCGCGGCGCGGTGGACCTGGAACTGCGCCTGAGCAAGGGCGAGCAGGACCTCCTCAACCCGATCGGTGTGAACTGCGTACGGGCCTTCCCCGGCCGCGGCATCCGGATCTGGGGTGCCCGCACCCTCTCCTCCGACCCGGCCTGGCGCTACCTGAACGTGCGCCGCCTCTTCAACTACCTGGAGGAGTCCATCCTCCTGGGCACCCAGTGGGTGGTCTTCGAGCCGAACGACGACCGCCTCTGGTCGAGCATCCGGCGCAACGTCACCGCGTTCCTCACCGAGGAGTGGCGCCGCGGCGCGCTGTTCGGCCGCACGGCCGCCGAGGCGTTCTACGTCAAGTGCGACCGGGACAACAACCCGCAGGAGTCGATCGACCAGGGCCGCGTGGTCTGCGAGATCGGCGTGTCGCCGGTCAAGCCCGCCGAGTTCGTGGTGTTCCGGCTGGCCCAGTTCTCCGACAGCACCAGCCTCATCGACGAGTGACCCTCCGGGGCAGCAGCAAGGAAAGGTGAAGGACAGTCATGGCAGAGGGCGATGCTCTTTCCACCCATATCTTCGGCGTACAGCTCGGCGGCTACCTGGTCGAATCGATCCAGGAGATCAGCGGCCTGACCGTCGAGGAAGAGGTCGTCGAGGTCCGCCAGGTCAGCGCGGAGGGCAAGCAGATCATCCGCAAGCAGCCCGGCGCCCGCCAGGCCGGCGAGGTCACGATCACCCGGGGACTCGACAAGAGCAGCGAGTTCACCAAGTGGATCAAGGAGACCCTGAACAACGGGGCCGTCGACACCGCTCGGCAGAACCTCACCATCGAGATCAAGGACTCCACCGGCGCGACCGTCCGCCGCATCCAGCTGATGCAGGGCTGGGCCTCCAAGTGGGAGGGCCCCTCCCTCAAGGCCGGCGAGTCCGCCGCCGCCACCGAGTCCGTGACCATCGTGTTCGAGGAGATCATCGTCGAATGAGACGTCGTACGGTGACTGCAGGCAATCTGGAGGAGATCCTCCAGGTCACGGCGCCCACGACGGCCCCGGAGCAGGCGGCGGCGCCCCCGGCCGCCGCCGCTCCGGCGGCACGCGAGGACCACGGGCTGCGGACGGAGTTCGAGTTCGAGCTGCCGCGCGGCTACGTCGACGAAGCGGGCACGGTGCACCGGCACGGCTCGATGCGCCTGGCCACCGCCCGCGACGAACTGCGGCCCCAGATCGACCTGCGGGTCAAGGAGAACCCGGCGTACCTGAGCGTGGTGCTGCTCAGCCAGGTGATCACCCGGCTCGGCACCATCACCGACGTGCACGCCGGGATCGTGGAACGGATGTACGCGACCGACGTCGCGTTCCTGCAGGACTTCTACCGGCGCGTCAACAGCGAGGGCCACACCCGCGCGGCGGTCACCTGCCCGCACTGCGAAGGCGGCTTCGAGGTCGACCTCTCCGGTGGGCGCCTGGGGGAATCGTGACGTACGCCCTCCCCCGGCTCAGGGAGGAGATCGCGTACATCGCCTACCACTTCCACTGGCAACGCGACGAGATCCTCGACCTCACCCACGGCGAGCGCCAGGAGTGGGTCTCCGAGATAGCTCGCATCAACTCCCGTGTGAACGAAGGCGGTTGAACGCATGGCATGGCGGGACAGGCTGCGTCGGCGCGCTGCCGTGCCGGACGCCGCGACCGCGGCGCCGGTGGCCCGGAACGCGGCCGCCGCACCGGAGGCCGATGCACCCGTCGGTGTGCCCGGCGACTGGGACGGCGGCTGGCGCATGACGGCGCCCCCCGCGCTGACCGTGTCCCGCGCGGCCATCGGCGTCAGCGACGGGCTCGCCTTCCGGTCCGGCCTGGCCGCGTGGCGCGACCCCTCGTTCGACACCGGGCTCGCCCACGCCCTGCTGCCGTCCGCCCCGGCCGGTCTCGTACGCGGGGTCACCCGCCCCGCCGGCCCGCGCC
>NZ_JARAYQ010000285.1:0-9883 GCF_033794505.1 Streptomyces sp. MB09-01
GGGCCGCCCTCTCCAGCCCCAGCCGTCATTCGCGGCACGGGCCCAGGGACAGCGCCCCGCTCTTCCAGCCCCGCCGCACCATCCAGCCCCGCCGGCGATTGAGGCGCCGGGTCCGGGGCGGAGCCCGGGACGCGGCGGGGCAGGCGGAGACGGACCGTGGGCCCGGCCCCCTGACAGGAGCCCGGCCCACGGGGGGGGTGGCGGCTACGCCACGACTGTGCGGCGGCGGCGCAGGACCAGCACCCCGGCCCCGCCCAGCGCGAGCGCCCCGGCGCCGGCGGCCACCACCGCGACCGGAGCCCCGGCGGCCCCGGCCGAGGCGTCGGCGTCGGCGTCGGCCTCGGCGTAGCCCCCCGCCTTGCCCCGCGAGGCATACGCGGAGCCCGTCAGCTTGTCCCCGTACGCGGCAGCGACCCGCACCCGGTACCCGTCCAGGCTGGCGCCCGCGGCGCCCACCGCCCGTACCGCGTCCTCGTCCAGCGGCAGCACCCGACCGCCCCCGGCCACGTACCACGCGTCGATCTGCGGCTCCCGGAACACCGTCCCGCCGGGCAGTTTCTCCGTGCCCAGCTGCGCGTAGCGGAATTCGTCGTCGCCGGTGGCGATGTTCACCACCTGCCAGCCCGCCTCGGTCCGCGCCGTCCACAGCGCGGCCTGCTGTCCGTCGGAGGAGACCGCCTTGCTGGCGAGGAATTCGAGGCGGGCGACGGACGCCCCCGCCCGGCCCGCGACGAAGTCCGGGGAGAGGTGGTTGACCGGTATCGCCCCGCCCTCGACGCGGGGCTGCGCGGCGGTCGGGGAGACCTTGCCCTCCCGGGCGAAGAAGCGGGACAGCGTGGCGAGGGTGTCGGGAGCGGTCGCCGCCCGCGCGGCGGCGGCCTTGTGCTCGGCGGTGGCGGTCTGCGGCTGCGGCACGGGGACCGGGGAGGCCGCGAGGGCCTGCGGGGCGAGCCCGAGGAGGGCGGTGGCGGCGAGGACCGCGGCGGCGGTGGCGCGCAGGGTCATGGCGGTCACGCCCCGATCCGGTAGAGCGAGTGGGTCCAGGAGAAGGTGCTGTTGTTCACGTACCAGGCGTGCGAGGCCCAGTTGTAGCGGTCGCTGGACGGCCAGGGGTCGCCCCAGTAGACCCAGTTGCCGGCGGTGTCGTAGCCGTAGAGGACGTGCATGTGGCCGCCGCCGTTCGACCACTGGATCCGGGTCTCGATCGGCCGGTCGGCGTTGATCTCGGTCTGGACGGTGGAGTACTGGAGCCAGCCGTTGACGTACGAGCCGGGGTTGATGCCGGCCCAGCGCAGTCCGGTCTGGACGTTGCCGAGGGTGGCCTGATTGTTGGGGCACTCGGAGCCCTGCTGCCGGTTGAAGGCGGCGTTGCAGAACTGGTTCTGGGTGTGGTTCCGGCCGAACCAGGTGGCGATGGTGTTGCCGCCCGCGGCCCAGCACCAGTTGGTCTTCTGCTGCGCCTGCATGGTGATGTTCAGGCGCTTGTAGGCCAGGGCGGAATCGGTGCCGGCCTCGGCTGCCGTGGCGGTGGCGGTGCCGACGGGCAGGGTGAACAGCACGGCGGTGAGGAGGGCGGCCAGGGAAAGCCGCCGGTTTCGGTTGCGCATCGCGTTCCTCCCGATGGGGGGAGTGGGGGGTGGAGGAGCGCGTCCGGACGCTGTGGAGGAGCATCGGGCAGTTGTCGCGATCAGGTCAACACGCTTCAATACGCGGTGACGTTGCAGTGTGAACGGTGGGGCTGCGGTGTGAACGGTTGCTGTCGTTTCACCTGGTCTCCCGGAGCCTCCGGCGCGATCCTCCGCGCCGACGCGTGTGAACGTTCACAGAGGAGTCGCGATGGCGCCGACCGGGGACACGGCTGAACTCGGCCGGTTGCTGCACGGCGGCCCCTTCCACCTCGCCCTGCGCGCCGCCCTCGCCGCACGCGGGCTGCCCCTGCACCGGATACAGCACCGGCTGGCCGCCCGGGGCATCAAGGTCGGTGTCACCAGCCTCAGTTACTGGCAGCAGGGCGCCCGCCGGCCACGGCACCCGGAGTCGCTGCGGGCCGTCACCGCCCTGGAGCAGATCCTGGAGCTGCCCGACGGCGCCCTCGTCCGGCTGCTCGCCGCACCGCAACCCGCCCCGGGGCCGGCCCGCCCGGCCACCCGCTCGTACCGGGCCCTGTTCAGCATGGGCGGCACGGTGGAGCGGCTGCTGGACGGGATGGAGCTGCCGCCGGACGGCGGACTGCACTCGCTCGGCCACCACGAGCGGGTCCGCATCGGCCCGGCGGGCGAACTGCGGGTCCGCGAGTCGCAGCAGATCGTCCGGGCGCACCGCGACGGGGTCGACCGCTACCTCGCCGTCCACCACGGCGACCCGGGCTGCGACGTGTCCCGGATCCGCGTGACGGCGTACGAGAACTGCCGCACCGGCCGGGTGCGCTGCCATCCGGAGGCCGGGGTGGTGGTCGCGGAGCTGCTCTTCGACGCGCGGCTGCGGCGCGGGGACACCTACGTCTTCGGATACGGCATCGAGGACGGCACGGGCGCCCGCAGCTGCGAGTACGTGCGCGGGTTCAGCTACGCGGGCGGCCAGTACATGCTCCAGGTGCGCTTCGACGAGGCGGCCCTGCCGGTGCGCTGCCGGCGCTTCGCCCGCACCGGACCGCAGGCCCCGCGCACGGGCCTCGTGGACCTGACGCCCGGCGGCCGGCACCGGGCGGTGCACCTGGTGGAGCAGACGGTGCGGCGCGGGATCCTCGGGATCACCTGGGACTGGGAGTGACCGGCGCGGGGTCAGCCCGCGATGAGCCTGCCGTTCTCGGCACGGACCGGGACGGCGGGCAGCGGGGCGGACGCCGGGCCGCGCAGGACCTTGCCGGTGGCCACGTCGAAGCGGCTGCCGTGGCAGGGGCAGTTGCCCTGGCCCTCGACGATCTTGTCCAGGACGCACCCGGCGTGCGTGCACTGGGCGCTGAACGCCGTGTACTGGCCTTCCGCCGGGCAGCTGACGATCAGCTTCCGCTCCCGGTACAGCTTGGCCCCGCCCACCGGGACGTCGGCCGCGGCGCCGAGCTCCACCGGTGCGGTGGGCGTGGCGGGGGTGTTGCCCCCGCTGTTGGTCTCGGTGGAGCAGGCCGCGAGCGTCACTCCGGCCCCGGCGGCCCCGGCGAGCGCGGCGGCGCCCTTGAGGACGGTACGGCGGGCGGCTGACTGCGGCGCGGGCATGCGGTTCTCCTGGGGTGCGGGCACGGTGGGGACGGTACGGACGAGGCGCGGGGCCGGGCACGGGCGGAGCCCGGCCGGGGCACCGGCCCACCCGACGATACCGCCGCCGTATGGGGTACCTTCCCGGCGTGATCGTCGTCGGCGGAGAAGCCCTCATCGACCTGGTGCCCGCGGCGCGGCCGCCGGGCGCGCTGCTGCCCCGGCCGGGCGGGGGGCCGTACAACACCGCGCTCGCCCTCGGGCGGCTCGGCGCCGAGGTGGCCTTCTGCTCGCGGGTCTCGGCGGACGGCTTCGGCGAGAGCCTGATGGCCGGGCTGCGCTCGGCCGGGGTGGACGTGTCGCTGGTCCAGCGCGGACCGGAGCCGACCACCCTCGCCGTGCCCTCGCTGGCCCCGGACGGCTCGGCCTCGTACGGCTTCTACGTCGAGGGCACGGCGGACCGGCTGTTCACCCTGCCGCCGGCCCTCCCCGACGGGGCACGGGCCCTCGCGCTCGGCACCTGCTCGCTGGTGCTGGAGCCGGGCGCGAGCGCGTACGAGGCCCTGCTGCGCCGGGAGGCGGGGCGCGGCCTGCTGACCCTGCTGGACCCCAACATCCGGCCGGCACTGATCGCGGACCCGACGGGGTACCGCGCGCGCTTCCGCGAGCGGCTGCTGCCGAGCACGACCGTCCTCAAGCTGTCCGAGGAGGACGCGGCCTGGCTGGGCGGCGGGGTCCGCGACTGGCTGGCGGCGGGGCCCTCGGCGGTGGTGCTGACCCGGGGCGCGGCGGGGCTGACCGTCTGGACGCGGGAGGGCGAGGAGCACTCGGCGGCGGCGCGCCGGGTCGCGGTGGCCGACACCATCGGGGCGGGCGACACCGTCAACGCCGCCCTGCTGCACCGGCTCGCCGGCGCGCCGGGCGGCCCCGTGGACTGGCCGGACGTCCTGGCCTACGCCGCCCACGCGGCGGCCCTGACCTGCACCCGGGCCGGCGCGGAGCCTCCGTACGCGGCGGAGCTCAGCGGATAGCGGCCCACACGGTCCCGGCCACGGCCGGGGCGAACTCCTCGACCGGCTGGACCACTTGGGCGCCGGAGAAGTGCAGGAAGAAGGCCCGCTGGAAGCAGGCGCCGAGCAGCAGGGCGGCGGCCGCCGCCGGGTCGGCGTCGGGTCGTAGCCGCCCGACGGCGAGCTCCCGCCGCAGCCGGCCGGCGAGGGCGTCGAGGACCACGTGGGGGCCGCAGCCGATCTTCTGCACGCCCTCGCGGTGGCGGATGAGCAGGGCGGGTTCGGCGAAGAGCGAGGCGGCCATGGGCATGGCGTCGGCGTAGAAGAGCGAGGCGTGGCGGGCGATGTCGGCGAGCGCCTCCTCGAGCCCCTGCTCCCCCGGATCGGGATCGGCCTGCAGGGCGGACATGAGCGGGCCCGCGTTGGGGTTCGCTCCATCAGCACGCGGACGCTGCTCACCCGGGTGGTGGTCTACCCGTTGCTGCGCAGGCTGCTGCTGGACCTCTACGCGGACCTCGCGGTCATGGAGGCGGAACTGCGCGCGAGCGGAACCGAGTGGACGGTCATCCGCCCGCCGATGCTCCGCGACAAGCCGCACAGCGGCACGTACCGCCGCGCGATCGACGCCAACGTCCGCGGCGGCCGCTCCGTCCCCCGCGCGGACGTGGCCGACGCCCTCCTCACCACCCTCACCAACCCGGCCTACACGTCCCGCACGGTGGGCATCGCCTCATGACGCGCTCCGCGCATCCCGATGGATCCCGCCCACACAGCCCGTGGCTCCGCCCCAACCCCTACGGCGCTCCGCGCCCGCCCCTCAAACGCCGCGGGGCTGGATAGTCCAGCCCCGCCGCACCATCCAGCCTCGCCGGCGTTTGAGGCGCGGGGTCCGGGGCGGAGCCCCGATCTTTCAGCCCCGCAGGCAAGGGAAACGCTGAGGCCCGAGGGCAGCGCCCCCACCGCGGCGCCGCAGACGAAGAGGGGCCCGGCCGCGGCCGAGCCCCTCCCGCCGAGCTCAGCACAGCGACTACGCCTTGCGGGCCCGCGCCGCCGTCTTCTTGGCCGGCGCCGCCTTCTTCGCAGCGGCGGCAGCCGTCTTCTTCGCGGGAGCCTTCTTCGCCGCGACCCGCGCCGGAGGCGCCCCCGCGTCGGAGACCCGGTCCGCCCCCAGGATGTCCCGCAGGAACTTGCCCGTGTGACTGGCCCCCACCGAAGCCACCTGCTCCGGCGTGCCCTCGGCCACGACCAGGCCGCCGCCGTAGCCGCCTTCCGGGCCCATGTCGATGACCCAGTCCGCGGTCTTGATGACGTCCAGGTTGTGCTCGATGACGATCACCGAGTTCCCCTTGTCCACCAGCCCCGACAGCACCTTGATCAGCTTCGAGATGTCCTCGAAGTGGAGACCCGTCGTCGGCTCGTCCAGCACGTACACCGTCCGGCCCGTCGACCGCTTCTGCAGCTCGGACGCCAGCTTCACGCGCTGCGCCTCACCGCCCGACAGCGTCGGCGCCGACTGGCCGAGGCGGACGTAGCCCAGCCCGACCTCGTTGAGCGTCTTCAGGTGGCGCGCGATCGTCGGCACCGCCTCGAAGAAGTCCAGCGCCTCCTCGATCGGCATGTTCAGGACCTCGGCGATGGACTTGCCCTTGTAGTGGACCTCCAGCGTCTCCCGGTTGTACCGGTCTCCGTGGCAGACCTCGCACGGGACGTAGACGTCCGGCAGGAAGTTCATCTCGATCTTGATCGTGCCGTCGCCGGAGCAGTTCTCGCACCGGCCGCCCTTGACGTTGAAGGAGAAGCGGCCCGGCAGGTAGCCGCGCACCTTCGCCTCCATCGTCTCGGCGAAGAGCTTGCGCACGTGGTCGAAGACGCCGGTGTACGTCGCCGGGTTGGACCGCGGCGTCCGGCCGATGGGCGACTGGTCGACGTGGACCACCTTGTCGACGAGGTCGTCCCCCTCCACCCGGGTGTGCCGCCCGGGCACCGAGCGGGCGCCGTTCAGCTCGCGCGCCAGGTGCGTGTAGAGGATGTCGTTGACCAGCGTCGACTTGCCCGACCCGGACACTCCGGTCACGGCCGTGAGCACGCCCAGCGGGAAGGACACGTCGATGTCCCGCAGGTTGTTCTCCTTGGCGCCGTGGACGGTGAGCCTGCGCTCGCCGTTCACGGGGCGGCGCACGTCCGGGATCGCAATGGAGCGCTTGCCCGACAGGTACTGCCCGGTCATCGACTCGGGGTTCTTCAGCAGCTCCTTCAGCGAACCGCTGTGCACCACCTTGCCGCCGTGCTCACCCGCGCCCGGGCCGATGTCCACGACCCAGTCGGCCACCTTGATGGTGTCCTCGTCGTGCTCCACCACGATGAGCGTGTTGCCCATGTCCCGCAGCCGCACCAGCGTCTCGATCAGCCGGTGGTTGTCCCGCTGGTGCAGGCCGATGGAGGGCTCGTCCAGCACGTACAGCACGCCGACCAGGCCGGAGCCGATCTGCGTCGCGAGCCGGATGCGCTGAGCCTCGCCGCCCGACAGGGTGCCGGCGGCCCGGTTGAGCGAGAGGTAGTCGAGGCCGACGTCGACGAGGAAGCGGAGCCGCTCGTTGACCTCCTTCAGGACCCGCTCGGCGATCTTCTTGTCGCGGGCGTCCAGCCGCAGCCGTCCCAGGAAGTCCGCGCACTCGCTGATCGACATGGCGGCGACCTCGGCGATGGACTTCTCCATCACCGTCACCGCGAGCACGATCGGCTTGAGGCGGGTGCCCTCACAGGTCGGGCAGGGCACCTCGCGCATGTAGCCCTCGAAGCGCTCACGGCTGGCGTCGCTCTCCGACTCCGCGTGCCGACGCTTGACGAACGGCACGGCGCCCTCGAAGGCCGTCGTGTACGCCCGCTCCCGCCCGTACCGGTTGCGGTAGCGGACCTCGATCTGCGTCTTGTGCCCGTAGAGCAGGGCCTTCTTCGCACGCGCCGGCAGGCCGGCCCACGCGATGTCGGTCCGGAAGCCGAGCTCCCCGGCGAGCGCGCCGATCAGCCGCTGGAAGTAGTCCTTGGTGTGACCGAGCGACCACGGCGAGACCGCGCCCTCGTCCAGGGACTTGTCCTCGTCCGGAATGATCAGGTCGGGGTCGACCTCCATGCGCGTGCCGATGCCGGTGCACTCGGGGCAGGCTCCGAAGGGCGAGTTGAAGGAGAAGGAGCGCGGCTCCAGCTCCTCGAAGGACAGGTCGTCGTACGGGCAGTAGAGGTGCTCGGAGAACATCCGCTCACGCTCGGGGTCGTCCTCGGCGAGGTCGACGAAGTCGAGGATGACCATGCCGCCGGAGAGGCCGAGGGCGGTCTCCACGGAGTCGGTGAGCCGGCGCTTGGCGCTGTCCTTGACGGTGAGGCGGTCGATGACCACCTCGATGGTGTGCTTCTCCTGCTTCTTCAGCGTGGGCGGCTCGGAGAGCTGGATGGTCTCCCCGTCCACCCGCGCCCGGCTGTAGCCCTTGGTCTGGAGGTCGGAGAAGAGATCGACGAACTCGCCCTTGCGCTCGCGCACCAGCGGCGAGAGCACCTGGAAGCGGCTGCCCTCGGGGAGCGCGAGCACCTTGTCGACGATCGCCTGCGGCGACTGGCGCGAGATGGGGCGGCGGCACTCGGGACAGTGCGGCTTGCCGATGCGGGCGAAGAGCAGACGGAGGTAGTCGTAGACCTCGGTGATGGTGCCCACGGTCGAGCGCGGGTTGCGCGAGGTCGACTTCTGGTCGATCGAGACGGCCGGGGAGAGGCCCTCGATGAAGTCGACGTCGGGCTTGTCCATCTGCCCGAGGAACTGACGTGCGTACGACGAGAGCGACTCGACGTAGCGGCGCTGACCCTCGGCGAAGATCGTGTCGAAGGCCAGGGAGGACTTGCCCGACCCGGAGAGTCCGGTGAAGACGATGAGCGAATCGCGGGGCAGGTCGAGCGAGACATTCTTGAGGTTGTGCTCGCGAGCGCCACGAACGATGAGACGGTCGGTCACGCCGGTCCGCACCTTTCTTGAGAGAGCGGGGGCACCGGGCCCCCGTCCCAGGGTATGGGGGGCGCCTCTGCGGTGGAGATGGAGTCTGGACTTCGAGCGTATAGCACGCACATTCGATTTACGGCACTCCGAAGACCTCTTCACCCGATCGTGTGGCCGAAGTCCGGAGACCACTAGGCTCGTGCCATGACTGATCATGTGCACGACCTGCGATCTGTACGTGAAGCCACGGACCGGCTGCTGACCGCAGTCGCGAAAATGGACAACGCAGCGCTTGCCGAGGAGTCACATCTCCCCGGCTGGACCCGCGGCCACATCCTGGCCCACCTCGCGCGCAACGCGGACGCCCTGGTGAACGTCTTCGAGGGGCGCCCGATGTACGAGAGCGCCTCCGCGCGCGACGCGGACATCGCACGCGACGCCGGCCGGCCCCTGGAAGAACACCTGGCGGACCTCCGTGATTCCGGGGCCCGCTTCCTCGCCACGACGGAACCCGACCAGGACTGGTCCCGCACCGTCGAGCTGCGCAACGGCGTCACCGACCTCGCCGCCAACGTGCCGTTCCGCCGTTGGGTCGAGGTCGACCTGCACCACGTCGACCTGAACATCGGCTACGAGCTCCACCACCTCCCGGAGGAGTTCACCGACCGCGAGATCGCCTTCCTCGCCGACCGCTGGTCCGGGCGTCCCGAGGTGCCTCCGGTGACCCTGAACGCCTCCTACGGCGGCCAGGTCTGGCACACCGGCGGCACGGAGGGCACCCCCGTGGTCCTCGAGGGTCCCAAGGACGAGCTGCTCGGCTGGCTGTCCGGGCGCGGTCTCAAGGGCGCCCACCTCGCCGTCATGGCCGGCGACGGCCTCCCCGAGCTGCCCCCGCTCTAGGATCAAGACATGACGTACACCGGAGAGGTCAAGGTCGGCGGTCCGGCCGACGTGCACGAGCTCGCGGACCTGATGATTTCCAAGGTCGCGGTGGGCTCCATGAACAACAACGCGTACCTGCTGCGCTGCCGGGCCACCGACGAGCAGCTGCTCATCGACGCGGCCGCCGAGGCGGCCACGCTGCTGAACCTGATCGGGGACGACGGCATCGCGTCCGTGGTCACCACCCACCGGCACGGCGACCACTGGGGTGCGCTCGCGGAGATCGTCGCGGCGACCGGCGCGCGGACCTACGCGGGCGCCCAGGACGCCGAGGGCATCCCGGTGCCGACCGACGTGGCCGTGGCCGACGGGGACACGATCCAGGTCGGGCGCGTCAAGCTGACCGCCCGCCACCTGGTCGGACACACCCCCGGCTCGATCGCCCTGATCTACGACGACCCGCACGGCCACGCGCACGTGTTCACCGGCGACTGCCTCTTCCCCGGCGGCGTCGGCAACACCGGGGGCGACCCGAAGGCCTTCGCCAGCCTGATCGACGACGTCCAGGACAAGCTCTTCGAGCAGCTGTCGGACGAGACCTGGGTCTACCCCGGCCACGGCAACGACACCACGCTGGGCGCGGAGCGTCCGCACCTGGCGGAGTGGCGCGAGCGCGGCTGGTAGGCAGCGCAACGCGTCAACTTCGGTACGCGACGCACTCCTTCCGGTCGTTGAAGGCCGAACGCACGTCCCGAGGGGCGGGGAGCGGGTAGTTGGTGCAGCATGCACCAGGACCCGTCCCCGCCCCTCGCGTCCTC
>NZ_JARAYQ010000286.1:0-9874 GCF_033794505.1 Streptomyces sp. MB09-01
CCAAACCCACAGACCCCGCCCCACCTCCCTCGTACAGACCACCGGAACCGCGGCGCCGGGGCACGGCGGGAAATCACCGCCGGGGCTTCGAGCGCGCGCTGGACGGTTCCGCCCCGCGGGGGCGGCGGGCTCGGGCACCATGGGCGAGCAGCTTGATCAACACCGCCCCCGTGCCCTCGTAAGGAGCCGCCGTGAGTGACCAGCCCCAGTCCTCCCTCCGCGACCTGTTACTCGGCCGCCTCGCGGCGTCCGGGCTGACCCCCGCGGCGCAGCAGCTCGTGGCCGGGCTGCTGCCCGAGGCGCGGGCCAGGAGCGCCGGGCGGGCCGGGCCGCTGTACCTGCGATCGATATCGGCCGCCGGCTGGCGCGGGATCGGACCGGCCGCGACGCTCGACCTCGAACCCGGCCCCGGCCTCACCGTCGTCGCGGGCCGCAACGGGTCGGGGAAGTCGAGTTTCGCCGAGGCCGCCGAGATGGTGCTCACCGGAGACAACTTCCGCTGGCAGGACCGGACCCAGATCTGGAAGCAGGGCTGGCGCAACCTGCACGACCCCACCGCCCCCCAGGTGTCCGTACAGCTGTGCCCCGATGGCGCCGGCGATCCGCTGACCGTGCAGAGGACTTGGCACGGGGACGGCCTGGAGGACTCCCGCACGGTCGTCCACCGGCCCGGCGGGCCCGAGCAGGACCCCCGCGAGATCATCGACGCCGAAGACCTCTCCCTCTACCGGCCGTTCCTCTCGTACAGCGAGCTCGGCGCGATGATCAACGGGCGGATGAGCGCCCTGCACGACGCGCTCGCGCAGATCCTCGGCCTGGACCTGCTCAGCGACGCCGACAACGAAGCCCGCGCCCGCGCGAAGAAGCTCACCGACACGGTCACGGGAGCCGGTGACCTGATCCGCGCCGTGACCGCCGAACTGTCGGATTCGGACGACCCGCGGGCCGCCGAGGCCGTGGCGGCGCTCGAAGGACGCCGGCCGGACCTCGACCGGTTGCGCGCGCTGCTCAAGGGCCAGGTCGCGACGGACGGCGCCGAACTCGCCCGGCTGCGCCGCCTCGCCGGCCTCGAAGGCCCCGACCCGCGCGAGGTCGCCGGCGCGGTCGCCCGGCTCCGGGAGGCCGCGGCCGTTGCCGAGGACGCGCGCTTCACCACCGCCGAGGACGCCCGGCAGCTGATCGAACTGCTGGAGCGCGCCCAGGACCACCGGCGCCGACACCCGCAGTCCGCCGACTGCCCCGTGTGCGGCGCCGAAAGCCGCCTCGACGAGGGCTGGTCCGGGCGCGCCCGGGAACAGGTCGACCGGCTCCGGCGGGAAGCCGCCGAGGCGCAGACCGCCCGTACGGGCCTGGACGCCGCGGCGCGGGCCGTACGGGACCTCGTACAGCCGGTTCCGGGCTGGCTCCAGGGCGATGCCTCGCCGCTCGCCCCGCTCTGGGACGAGTGGGCCGCCTGCCGGGACGTCACCGACCCGCGCGAACTCGCGGACCGGATCGAGCGCGTGGCGGCCACGCTCGCCGACGCGTGCCGGCAGCAGAGCGAGGAGGCCGCGGACCGGATCGCGGAGCAGGACGGCCGGTGGCAGCCCCTCGCCCTGCGCCTCGCCGAATGCCTGCGCGCCGCAGAGGCGACGGAGGCGGCCCGGCCGCTGATCAAGCAGATCAAGGACGTGCGCGCATGGCTGCGGAAGGTGACTGACGAACTGCGCGAGGAACGGCTCCGGCCCTTCGCCGACCAGTCGCAGGGCATCTGGAAACTGCTGTGCGAGCGCAGCAGCGTCTCGCTCGGCTCGATCAGCCTCGCGGGCACCGCCACCGCGCGCAAGGTCGTGCTCGATGCCTCCGTGGACACCGTCGACGCCCCCGCCTTCGGTGTGATGAGCCAGGGCGAGCTCCACTCGCTCGCGCTCTCGCTGTTCCTCCCGCGCGCCACGCACCCCGACAGCCCCTTCGGCTTCCTGGTGATCGACGACCCCGTCCAGTCCATGGACCCGGAGAAGGTCGAAGGACTCGCCCGCGTCCTCCACTTCTGCTCCCTGCGCCGCCAGGTGGTCGTCTTCACCCACGACACCCGGCTCCAGGCGGCCATCCGCCGACTGCGCGCGCCCGCGACGATCATGCAGGTCTCCCGTGGGACCGGCTCCGTCGTACGGGTCACCCGGACCGACGACCCGGTCTCCCTCGCGCTGGACGAGGCCCGGGCCGTGGCCGGCGACCGCAACGTGCCGCAGGACGTCGCCGACCGGGTGCTGCCCCGGATGTGCCGGGGAGCGCTGGAAGCCGCGTACCTGGAGCCCGCACGCCGCCGCTTGCGCGCCGACGGCCACGGCCACGAAGAGGTCGAGGCGAGGATCGGCAGGACGTACGAGCTCACCGGGCTGGCCGCGCTCGCGTTCTACGACAGCGGGATGGCGCCGGCCGAGGTGCTCGCCGCGGTCGCCCGGGACCACGGGCCGTGGGCGCGCACTCTGATCGAACGGTGCGACCCCGGCGCCGGCGAGGCTCCCGCCCCGCCGGGTGCCCCCGTGGACCTGGTCGGGGACACCGAACGGCTCGCCAGGGCGGTGCAGCGCCGGTGACCCGGTCCCCCCACCACCTCGTGGCCGCCGCCGGTGACCTGCTCACGCCCCCACCCGGCACCGAGCCCACCCTCACGCCCGCACTGCGCGCCCGCGCCGCGGCCGCCCTGCTGCGACTGGCCCTCGACGAGGCCATGGACGACTTCTGGCGTGGCGTCAGCCCCCGCATGGTCCACGCCAGGGGCCGGACCAAGGCGCTCTGCCTGGACGCGTACGTGAGCCCCGCCCTGGCCCGCCAGTGGTACGCCGTCTGGAGGGCCCTCACCGCAGCCGGCCACCACCACACCTACGAACCGCCGCCCACCCCGGCCGAGGTGAAGGCCTGGCACGGAGCCGTCACGGACCTCCTCCACGCCATGCCGACCTTCACCGGGCCGTGACGGCAGAACGGAGGGAAGGAACCGCACTGCTTGGACACCCGCCACTACCGCATCGTCGTCACCAGCGGACTCGATCACGTCGGAACCGGGGCCAGATCGACGACTGGCTGCGGAGATGGCTGAAGGAGCGGCCGAAGCAATACGACGTCGACGCCTTCGCCCAGGGGCGGAACGACTGCCCGAGGTGTGACCCTCTACCACGACTCCGCCACCGGGACGTCAGGAGCGTACGGACGCCGCCGGCTCCGGGAGACCACCCCGGACGGCACCTGGCACACCACCGTGATGATCCGGCAGGCCGGAACCGGACCGACCTGGTTCCAGCTGGACGCGGAGCACCTCCCGACGACCCGACGTCCTTTCCCGTACCGGCCGGGACCCCCCGGCTCGCGGGAAGTCCGCTCGACGTACTCCCGGCGCGCGAGGGGCAAAGGTGACGGGCCCGCGGGCGGGCGCCTGCGCCGGCGCTGAGGGGGGCGGCGTGAAGCGACGCGGCTGGTTCGCCCCTGCGGGATGGCCGGCCGACGCTAGGCTGGCCGGGTGAACGCGCGCACCGCCCTGGCGAAATGGCTCGGCACCCTGGATTCCGAGCGACTGACCGCCCTGCTGGAAGAGCGGGATCTGCCGCTCGCCGCCGAGCACCGGCGGGTCACCACCCTCCCCGAGCTCGCCCAGCACCTGCTCACCGACGAGTCGGTCGGCCACGGCCTGATGGCAGGCACGACAGGGGAGTTGGCGCTGCTGGCCTCCATCGCCGCGCTGGCTCTGGAGCGGCACGGCCCTGCCGCCGGCGGCGATGCCGAGGGTGGCCCCCGGTATCCGTGGCAGCAGCACCGGCCCGTGGCGCCGGTGGAGCCCGCGGACCGGCTGGTGGCCGAGCGGGACGTACTGGCCTGGTTCGAGGCGGGGGAGAAGAGGCAGCGGGCGGAGCACACGCTCACCCGACTGCGGGAGCGCGCGCTGGTGCTCCCCGCGCCCAAGGGGAAACTGGCGCTGCCGCCGCTGCTGCACGTCCGGGCCGCCGGGTTCGACGGCTACGGGCGCCCGGCCGACCGGCTACTGACCTCCGCCTACAACGCCCCCGAGGTCAAGCGGATCGCCGCGAACCTCTTCGGCGAGGGCGCGGCCCGTACCCGCGACCAGGCCCAGGAGCTGATCACCGCCCTGTTCGCCGATCCCGCCAGGGTGCGGGCACTGGTGGCGGACGCCCCGGCCCGCGCCCGGGAGCTGCTGGACCACCTGGTTGCCGGCCCGCCGCTGCTGCGCACCCACTGCTTCGTCAGCCGGTACGGGGGCCAGTACGCGGGCCCGGACTCCAAGTACGTCTTCCGGGAGGCCGGCAGCGGCGACGAGGGCACCGACTGGCTGGCCGCGCGCGGGCTGCTGATCCCCGTCGGGTTCGACCTGGTGGAGCTCCCGTACGAAGTCGCGCGTGCACTCCGCGACGGAGGTGCGTCCCCCAGCCCCCGCCTGGAACCGGAGCCGCTCACCGCCACCGCGCCACTGCCGCCCGGCTGGGAAGGTGAAGGCGGCACGGCCGCCGCGGCCGCCGCCTGGCGGGCCGAACTGGTCCTGCGGGCGCTGGCCGCTCAGCCGGTCGCCATCCGCAAGGCGGGCGGGATCGCCGTCCGGGACACCCGGCGGCTGGCCAAGGCGGCCGGGGCGGACGAGACCGACACCCGGCTGTGGCTCGACCTCGCCGTGAACGCCGGGCTCGCCGCGCCCCAGGACGACGAGCCGGCCCCGGCCCCCCGCGGCCGCCGGAACGCCAAGGCACCCAAGCCCTCGGCCCGGTTGCTGCCCAGTGACCGCTACGACGCCTGGGCCGCCGCCCCGCCCGCGGGCAAGCTGCTGCCGCTGCTGGCGGCCTGGGCGGTGGTCCCCGAAGTCCTCAGCCACTGGCCGGACCCCGACGAGACCCCGGTCGCGCTCATCAGCCCGAGCGACGAGGACGCCGTGACCCTGCGCACCGGGGTACTGCGGGCTCTCGCCACCCTCCCCGACGGACAGGGCCTCACGGGGGAGGCGCGGGGATACGCCGAACTCCTCGTCCTGGCTGCATGGTTCCGGCCCGCTCTGCGCGCCCACCTGGCCGGAGACGACACCGGAACACTGACCGGCGGCGACGAACTGCTCGACCGGCTGGCCGCCACCCTGGAGGAGGCGGCCCTGCTCGGCGTGATCGCCCACGGTGCGCTCACCCCCGTCGGGCGTGCCCTGTGCCGCCTGCTGGAGGCGGGCGCCGCCCACCACTACCCGGCCGTGCCCGGAGCGGGCGCCGACCCGGCCGCCCGAGGCTCCGAGGGCCTGGGCGAGGACCTCACCGACCGCCCCGCCCTGGCCCAGGCCGTGACCGCGCTGCGCGAGGCCCTGTACGCAGCCCTGCCCGAGCCCAGCGTCACCGCCCGCTTCCAGAGCGACCAGACCGCCACCGTCACCGGCGCGCCCGCGCCCGCCCTCGCCGACCTGCTGTCCAGCGTCGGCGACATCGAGTCCGAGGGGCACGCGGTGGTCTGGCGCATCACCGCGACCTCCGTACGCCGGGCCCTGGACGCGGGCTGGAGCGCCGACGAACTCCTGGACCGCCTCACGGCGGCAAGCGAACGGGGCACCCCACTGCCCCAGCCGCTGACCTACACGATCAAGGACACCGCCCGCACCCACGGGCAGCTCAAGGTCGTCCGCTCCGCCTGCTGCATCCGCTCGGACGACACCGCACTGATCGCCGAGGTCGCCCAGGCCCGCGGCCTGGCCAAACTCCGCCTGCGCCGGATCGCCCCCACCGTCCTGATCTCCACCGCCCCTCCCGAGGAGACCCTCACCGCCCTGCGCGCAGCCGGCTACGCCCCCACCCAGGAAGCCGAGACGGGCACCACGGTCCTCGACCGCGCCCCGGCCGAACGCGCGCGAAGCCTCCTCCCCACCCTGGACCAGGCCCACCCCCGGTACGGCGAACCCGTCCGCGGCGTCCCGGCCAGCGCCCGCACCCTGGCAGCCCAGCTCCTCAGCACACGTGGGTGACGAACGCCTGCCAAGCGCCGGGCCCGAACCCGATCACGGGCCCGGCGGGCCGCTTGCTGTCAGCGGACGGGGACAAGGCCGGTGATGCCGTCGGCGACCTCGACGCACTCACCCTGGCCGCCGCTGTAGCTGCTGCTGCGCCACGCCGCTTCGGTGAGGTCGGGTACGGGAGAGTGGGCCTGGTTCAGCCCGAGCGATTCCGTGGGTGGCAACGCGGACGTACGGGCATCGTCGAAGAGCTTCCGGTACCGGGCGACCTCGGACTCCTGTTCCATCCAGATGTTGCCCGTCGGAGTCTCCGTCAGTACGAGGCTCTGTGCCGCGATCCGCGGAAAGCTCATCAGCAGGTATGGCCCGAACATACCGGAGTGCGCCCCGCGCGAGAACGGCAGTACCTGGACGGTGATGTTGGGCTGCTCCGCCATGTCTGCGAGGTGTTCCAGCTGGTCACGCATCACGGTCGGGCCGCCCACCTGCTGGCGGAGGACGCCTTCGGCGAGGATGGCCCAGAGTTCCACTTTCCTCTCACCGGCGAGCCGCTCCTGCCGAGCCAGTCCCACCTGTACGAACTGGTCGACCTCCTCAGCGCTGTGCCACGCGCGTGAGGCGACGGTGACGGCCCGACCGTACTCAGCGGTCTGGAGCAGCCCCGGCACAAGCTCGGCCTGAAAGGTCCTGATGCTGTCGCAGATGCGATGAGTTGGGGGTGAGTGAACACCGCGGCCTCAGCCGAGGCGCCGTAAAGAGAGAGCAGAGGCTGATGCTGGTAGAGGACCCCGAAATTCGGTGATCCCTTCGCGAAATCGCGAAGCCGGTCGTCCACGGTGTTGTCCCCCCGAAATCTGGTCTGTGGGTATCCACGGTGCCAAACACAAGAAGACCCTCCGAACAGTACGGACGCTGTTTGGAGGCTCTCTTCGGCACATCGCCGCCCTCACTCCTCTCGGGTTCTCGACCAGTCAGACCACCCGCCCGGGGCCGCCGACGGGCTGCCTAACCCACTCGAAATCCAGAAAATGCAATTACCTTCTGGCTCAATGGGTGTTCCTGCCCGAGGATTCGAATGTGTTCGTCCAGCGTTTCACGCCGTACATGCATCGCCGAGTCGGAACCTTGCGCGCGTTCCACCAAACGCGACACTTGGCGACGCGCGTGGAGGGTGGGAGGGTCTGGCAGGAGGCCCGGGCATTCGCGCTTTCGCTCGACCGGGCCGCCTCGCCGCTCGCGCGGCGGCCGTACGACCTGCGGCACACCTGCATCACGAACTGGCTGAACGCCGGAGTCCCGGTCGCCGAGGTCGCCCGCCGTGCCGGCAACTCTCCGGAGGTCATCCACCAGCGCTACGAAGGCTGCATCGACGGCCACGAGGAGCCGAACAACGCGAAGATCGCGAAGGCGATGGGGTGGGCGGAACCCTAGATGAGTCATTCCGAAGTGATCAGTGGTCGTAGGCGATCAGGGACCGTGTGATTGGCTGTCCGGTCTTGTGGTTGTGCCAGATTGCTGCGGCCAGCGGGAGGACGCGTTGGGCGACGCGGACCGCGACGCCCTCAAAGGTCCGGCCGCCGTGTTGTTCCAGGTCGAGCTGGCCTTTGAGGGTGTCGTTCACCGACTCGTTCAGTTGCCGCACCGATTTCAGCAGTGACTCGCCCTTGTGGCGTTTCTCCCGCTTGAACGAGGGCCGCAGCAGCTCTGCCCCGCGCATGGCCAGATCGCTCTCGAATTCCTTGGAGGCGAAGCCTTTGTCCGTGATCACCAGCAGGCCGGGGCGGTCGGTGACTGTGTCCGGCTCACGATCCAACATCGCCGTCAGCACCTCGCGCTCGTCCAGCTTCGGGTTCACAAGGGACCACAAGATCGGCACACATACAGTGCGGTGAGCAGGGCGTCCAGGTCATTCGTCACAGAACGATCTTGGCCGCCCTGTCTGTCTCTCCGGCCGCCGGCAGGGGGCTGCCCGATTGCTCGGCTTCAGGCTTGAGCAGGCCGACAAGCTTCGGGAGACCGGACGCCACCGCCATGGGCGCCCGTGCCGGACCTCCCGGTCCGCGCTGTGGCCAAGAGCGCCCAGGGCAGCGCGAAGATCTCAGATCTTCCGCCGTCTGCTGCCCGCCGTTGTCGAAGGCTGCGACAACCTGGCCGTCTGCGCGTCCCGGTCCCGGCCCGATATTGCCCGAACCCCGCGCCATGCTCATGCCATCGATGTCATAATCGGACGTTGTGTGGACAACGCTTGCGCCGCTCATCGGCGTCCTGCTCGGCGGGCTCATGTCGATGCTGGCCCAACGCTCGGCAGGACGCGCCTTGGAACGCGGCGAGGCGCGCCGCAGTGTTCGTGAACTTGCCGAGGCGCGCCGCAACGAGCGTCTCACTCACCTCGTCGAATTTCTGTCTGCGGTGCAGGAAGCTGAACGAGTCGCGGTGGATCGGCATCACCACAACATGGCTGACGAGCAGTGGCAGGCCCGGGCAAGGCAGGTCCTTGACAGGGTGTGGGTGATGCAGAAGACGATCCACGTGCTGTGCACGTCTGAGGTCAGCGAAGCGGCACGTAGCCTCGCGTGGGCAGTACAGGAGGTGATCAGGAAGGGCCCCGAAGACCCGGGAGAGCCACAGGATGAGAAGGTCTGGGCGCACATCCGTCCGAGCCGACAGGCATTCCTTGATCTCGTGCGCGACCAGCTGAGTTGAAACCCCGGGGAGGGATTCGGCAGCTGCCGTGAGCGGCCCGGGGCAAGCAGCACCAGCTCCGGCCTCCATTGTGCGGCGAGCATCATCTACTTCGCCGGCTTCTCGAGGGACGCAAAGCCCGCCTTGGTGCAGGAGGCGTGCATGTCCACGGGCCAGCAGCAGGCCATCGAATGGCCCCTTGGCCCATCGACAAGCTGATCACGATCACTTCGGAATGACTCGTCTAGTGAGCGCGAGCAGCGGCCCGCACCAATCTGCCGATCATGCGAAAGCAGCGAGCCGATTAGGGCTGTTGGTGTTCCTGGTGGCCATAGCCGGGTGCGGCGGCCGGCAGACGACGACCACGACCGGCGACGTGACCACGACGGTGGTGCAGGACGGCCAGTGGGTCACAGCAGCCATCTCTGCCGGAGCTGTTCTCATCAGCTCGGCCGCGGCGGCCTGGATCACCACTACTTCACGGGGCGGACCGAGCAGAGGAGGCAGCAGCACGCCGACGCCCAGGAGGCCGCGAAGCGTGAGCACGAGGCCAAACTGACGCACGAGCAGCGCATCCGCGATCAGGTGGTCGCCACTTCCAAGACGATCTCGAAGATGCTCCAGGACTTCAGGGCGAAGATCGGTGAGGCGACAGAGGCAGTGGACACGTTGGCCGCCACCCTCCTGTACGACGAGTGCTCCGCCATAGTCCGCCGGCACCACGACGACGCCTTGCCCGTCATCGAAGTCATGCCGGACCTGGAGCTCCGGCAGAGAGCCAATGCGCTCTTCGAGGCTTACGGGGAGTGGGCGGGAGGTACTGCCGAAGCGCTTTCGAATCTGACGAGGCGCCCGGACGCCAGTGGGCTCGACGGGACTCGGGAGCAGTACTACGAGCGGGCGCGACGGGTGATCAGGGATGCGTCTGCTTGACGCGCGGCCCCACGTCCCTCACACGGGAGCAGTGCGTAGCAACGACAAAGGCCCGGACTCAGTTGGACTGAGTTCGGGCCTTCATGCTTGGCACTTCAGCTGGTCAGCGGCGTGATCGCGCTGCCTCTGCTGGAGTGCCCCCGGCAGGATTCGAACCTGCGCACACGGCTCCGGAGGCCGTTGCTCTATCCCCTGAGCTACGGGGGCGCGTCGTCCGTGTTGCGGCGACGGGTTGAACACTACCAGCTTCCGTGGGGTGATCAGGAACGGGTTTGCGGGGGCGGAGGGGGT